>WJJU01000589.1 GCA_014729595.1 Chitinivibrionales bacterium | reverse complement strand
GGTAAGTACCGAGGGTTCGACTACCGCCAGTTTTATCGGAAACGCCTCCGAAGAGTCGCCGCCGTCAGAAAACACCTTTGCGGAGATTACCCGTCCGCCGGCCGCATCGGCATTCCAGGTTACTTGATACGGAGCTTCCGTATCCTCGCCGACCGATTGACCGTCAACAAAAAATTCCACTCTACTAATAGTGCCCTCGTCGGTCACCGCCTCCGCTTCGAGCACCAGATCCGTCCCAACCAATGGTCGGTCGCCGGGGGGTGGTCTGACGATTCGTGTCTCGATATTGTCGGGTCTCCGTATTAATACCACACCCAAACCGCTGATTATACGACTCCCATCCGCCAATAGCGCCTCGGCGTAAATACCATGGTAGCCCGGCGCAAGTTTCGCCATGAAACTATACGGCCCGGATTCGAATCGCTTAAGTGGCATGTCTCCATCGTAAATTACAACCTCTTCCACGTCCGCCGAACCCGTGTACTCCGCCAGCAAATGCGATTCTCTTCCGTACGAAGCGACATTCGGTGACTTTTGCGAGGGCGCCGAAGACGGATAGATCATTCTGAGCGAAGGTGTGGTCGGCTCGTGGTAATAAGGTCCAAAGAGCCAATGGTCGTAAAACTCCCACTTGGTTGAATCGTAAAGTCCGTCGTTGAATACATTGTAGCTTCGTGAGACTTTGGCTATGTACTCGCTTGGAAACCACTGATCATTGTTCCGTTGCCCGTCGTATGCACCAACCGCCGCCACGGTGGGACAATAACTTTTGAATTTTCGGTCGCGCGGTATTATCCACCCTTCTTCCTCGCGGAAATCCCGCAGCGTCACCGGGCCGTCGACCGCATTTTCGGTAAGTGGAACGCGGTAGCGGTTACAATAATCGTAGAACAAAAGGACCATCATCGCATTGTTGGCCCACTTATGAAAACCGTTGTAGCGAGGATCGCCTCCCCAAAGCGCCCCGTGCGCGCGAGCCGCATTGACATCCTCGAAACCCTGCTCAAGCCCGTTGCCTTCGTGCAATATTTTTATCAGCGGGATTTTGTAAAGCTCATCGTCACCGCCGACGCTGATTCCCGAAGGAACAAGGGCGACACATCGCTCGGGTATTGCCCGCGAAACGGCGACAGAATAGCCCGAAGACCACGAAAAACCGATCGCAACAAAGGGAACGTGACTAAGCTCCGGATGCCCGGTGTCGTTTGCATAGTCGTTCAAGACGGTTTGGACCGCGCTCCGGGTACGCGGAACGGTATTATCAAGGCAAAGAAGCCCATACTTGTTCTGCCGCGCAAAGCTCTGCCAATACCCGTAGTCATCGATCTCTTCGCACGAGGGGCTGTCGAACCATATTCTAACGCCGCGAAGCACCTCGCCCCCCTCTGGAAGCCAAAGCGTATTCGCGGCGGCGGTTCCGGCAACCAAAGCCAACAACACTGGGATAGTTATCGCCGTTTGCCGGCGGAAATGGTATAAAAAGCGCCCCAACCGAAACATGATGATCACTCCTCCCCGCAACACCGCGGATTGCGCCCCTCAGGCACAAAGATTCCAGACATTCCGTCATCCGCGCTCTTTGCACGGTTGCGGCAATTAGCCGCACCGGGGATTTTCCCAAGCACGACAGGTCCGAATTTTATTGCTCGTCGCTCTGAAGCCACAACACCGTCCCTCAAAGCGTTTGAACGAACAATTATACCCCAAATATAGTCAAAACGGAGGTGAATGGCGACGAAAATTTCGCCAAGTTATCGAATAAGCCGGCCCGAAACAACTCCATCAAGAGAAATGCATTCATGGTTGAAACACGAACGGTAACCCGAAATCATATCCGGGCTATCTCATACTACCCTTCTCTCACCGGGAGGAACGGCACCACCCGCCTCAATCCGCCAATCACTACGCCGGGATTTAAATACAAAAGGGTCACCAGCCAGGCAATCACATTGCCCGCCATAAGTCCCAGGGGACCGATTAAATAGCCGGGTGTACCGGCAAAAAGAAGCCCAACCCCGACACTCATCATGGCCGCAAGGTAGGTGATCTCCCCCGCCAGCACGGCAAGGGGCCGCTTTTTAACCGCCGCAAGCCCTTCCGCATAGGATCTGAGAGCGACCAAAAACGGAAACGGGACAAGGGCCAACCCTACATAGCCGACGAACACCATATCGGCCGGGGGAAGGCGTTGAACACCCACGAAATACCAACCCGCTATATACGGCAGATGCATGATCAGCGGAACCACCCCGAGCATCAAGCCGGTCCACATTACGAATCGTCGCTGCGGCCCACGCTCACGGTCGCCAAACGCCACGACCAGCGCTTGCATGCGCGTCGCCGAAAAGGCAATCGGGCCAACCAGTACCATCAGGATGGAATAAACCGGCAGTACACGCTCCGGCTCGGGAGCCCGCGCG
>WJJU01000588.1 GCA_014729595.1 Chitinivibrionales bacterium | reverse complement strand
GGGGAGAGCCGCCTGGAAGAGGGGGACAGCATTACGCTGACCATCACGCCTAATCCCGGCTATAGGATCGATTCGGTCCTGGTGGACAACAGCCTCGACATCAGTGCGAGAAACTCCGGCGAGGTGACCTTTGCGGCCGTCGATGCCGACCACGCCGTGCGCATTCGCTTTGCGCCAATAGAGTTCTTGCTGGAGACGGCAGTCCTGACGGATGATGGAGAGCCGTTATCCTTCGCGATCGGCAGGCAACCGGAGAGGAACGCCTATTTCTACGATGACACGGTCAAACTGACCGCGCCCACCGACAACGCCTATCGATTTGTCGAGTGGCGGGAAAATGGGGTGCGACTGAGCAAAAACAATCCCTATACGGTGACTATGAGGGGGAACCGCACCATTACGGCGCTCTACGGAATCAAGATGTGTACGCTGAGCGTAACTTCGTCTCCTTCCGAGGGCGGCAGTGTCTCCATAGACAAAGAAACTGCGAATAAAACTATCGTAGAACAGGGAACATCGCTCCTTTTAGAGGCCAAAGCCAACGATTACTACAGCTTTGTTGGCTGGACTCAGGATGCCGGAGGGACCGATAGGTCCACGACAATCACCATGTCGGACAACAAAACGGTCACGGCCAACTTCTAGGTGAATTCTCCGACGATAACCACGGATCTGGAGGATGAGCACCTGCCGGTGGACGTCAAAACCCCGGCTACGCTCAGCATCGCCGCCGAGGGTACCGCGATAGGGTATAGGTGGCAAAAAGGCGGGCACAATATCAGCGGCGCCACTACCGCTTCGCTTTCATTCGACAGTGTCGCGATCGAAGACTCCGGGAGCTACCGGTGCGTTGTTTACAACGACGGCGGAAGCGATACGAGCAAAACGGTTCTTCTGGAGGTCGTGTATGCCCGGGCGGTCTCGACGGGGTGGGGGCATACCATGCTCATCACATCGGACGGTTCGCTCTGGGCGACGGGGAGCAACTTCTATGGTCAATTGGGGCTCGGCAACACTAATGATCAGCAAGGCTTTGTAAGGGTTGGTGGTTTTCAAGACGTCCAATCGGTTTCGGCGGGGCGGGTAGAGCCGCCGGCGCCCTTGGTTACGGTGGCTTTTCGGTACCGATTCATAAGCTTTGGCTATATAATCGACAACCGTTACACCGGCGATCCGGAGTGGAAACTCTATCTGGTCGAGACCACCCCGGCGGAGTACTACGAGGACAGCCCCGAAGAGCGCGAGCGGCTGCTTACCATGCCGGTCGACAGCGACAGACTGCTTGCGATAATTGCCGCCGAAAAAGAGCGCCAAAAGCACATGAAGCTTTTCAATCCGCACTGGAGCCATGTATCGCAAGAGCGCGCGGAGCAATCGCCCGATCATGTGCGGCTTGGCGATACGGTTTTGTTGTCGGTGGAGTGTGAGAATTTCAAAAAAGACGACGATATTGAGTTCGTGGTTTTCGATAAGGTAGTTGATCCTGACATAGAGATCGCTTCCATAACGACGTACCAATCGGGGGGGAAAGCCGAGGTTGAATGGACGGTTGACGAGACGCAGGTGAGCGATCCCGCCGAAGCGCAGCTACTCTTTAGGGCTCAATTTGTCAAAATTACATCCGAATCGCGCGAAATACCGATACGGCCGTACTTGACTATCAAGATGATCGCGGAAAAGCTTACCGAAATCGAGCGGGATTACGGATATGAGACCGCGCTTCGAAGCCTAGAGTCGCTCGATTACCAAGCGGTAAACAATTTGGTGGAACTTGAGAGCCCGGTCAACGATCCGCACCTAATGCCTAGCCGTTTTATGATTCTCAAGGATGCCACGGACGAAAAACTCGAAGCCGCGGGGAATCTGGACGCGTTTCCCTATCCGGTTCATGAGCACTTCCCCGTGACCATGTCGGTACAACACCTCGGCGAGCTTCTTACGTGGCTCGATTTTCTGGAGGGGACATATCCGCGGTGGAGGGTATCCGATACCGAGAATGGCTCTAAGACGGCGCGGGAGGAGCAAAACGTATCGGGCGACGCCGGTGATGGGTCATCGCGCGAAACGGCAAACGACGACGAAACCGAAAAAAAGCCGCGCTTTACCGTTATGGATCAGACCTTGGTCGAGGCGATGAACAAATACATCGAATGGGCAACCGAACCCGATGCGCTCATCGAAGAGGAAGTCGACTATGTGGTAAAAGCGGGAGATACTCTTTCGAGCATTGCCCATGCGCATGGGCTCAAAACGTGGCAGCTATTGTACGAGGCGAACAAAAAGACTATAGGCGACAATCCCGATCTCATCAAAGTCGATCAAAGCCTGAAAATTCCCTCGACCGCACGGGAACCGATACGCGAATGGTTCAAAAAGAACGGGTTCGACACCAAATACCTCTCCGACAAAGGGTATCAATATCCGGGCAAGTATTTCTCTTTAAGTATGATCGATGAAAACGAAGATGAACCGGATCCTTTTGAGGAGCCAAAAAAGGTTGAACTCTATCGCCATACCGACAAGGCGGAAATGGTGTATGAGTTCACGATAGATAAAGCGGATCAAATATCGCTCGTAGTACCCGATTTTGAGGGCTTTGGGGTGTACGTGCGC
>WJJU01000587.1 GCA_014729595.1 Chitinivibrionales bacterium | reverse complement strand
CGCCCACCCTGTACGACTTGTGCAGGTTTCGCGTTTCAATTACCGGTATTGATTGATCCATGACGCCTCGTGGTGAATGTAACGAGGTTACTTTCCGTCAACCGCGCTTGCGTTTACTCCGCCGAGAAGGTCGGGGGCGATGTTCGGGGCGAAAAACTATGACTTCACCCGGTTGCAGTCCCGATACGACTTCGTAATGGCGGTAGTCGGTGGCGCCCAGTACGACCGCGCGCGGTTTCGGTTCGGCTTCGTCGCCGCTCGCCGCAACGGTTACAAAATGCCGTTCGCCTTTTTCGCGAACAAAATGGTTCGGTACGGCCAGGACACTATCCTTTTGGAGAACGACAAAGTCGACGTTTACATTGATACCCGGGGCTATGCCGGGTACCAAAGAATCGATATCGATTCTGACCTCGAAATTGCCCAAGGTGCTGTTGTTGCTTCTCTTTGCCGACAGCGAAATAAAACTGATCGTACCGGTAGTTTGCGCATCCCGCACCGCCTCTGGACGAATCCGCACCTTTTGGCCGACATCCATGTGGATGTAATCCACTTCGCCAACCTGTGATATCACCTCAAGTTTCGCTATGTCGGCGATCGTACCGATGTTCGTGCCGGCTTGAAAGCCCGAGGTGGCGGAAACCGCTATCTCTCCCTCTTCAACCTCGAGGCTGGTCATGACCCCACTCATAGGCGCGGTGATTACGGTCTGCTTTAGCTGATCCACCAAATCCCCAAGTTCCAGTAACTGCCGGCGATACTCGATATCGGCCAGTCGGTAGGCATCCTCGGCGTCGACCACCTTCCGCTGGGGAACCGTCCCGGTCGCCGCCAACCGTCGGGCGTCCTCAAGCTCTCGTTTCGCTTGCTCAAGCCTGATTTTCGCCTGTTCGACCATCAAATCCGTACGATCTTTTTTATAAATCAAACGTGACGGGTCGATGATAAGAAGGGTGTCACCCTCTGCGACTCGTTGCCCTTCTCTCACATACACATTCTCGATCTTCCCGCTCGCTTCGGACTTGATGTCGACCTTGACAATAGGTTCGACGGCCCCCGTCTGCGTGATCACGTCGCGCAGGTTAACCCGTTTGACTTCAAATCGCTCGGCGGGGGCGGCTTTCGCTTTATCGCCGCACCCCGTCGCAACCGAGGCGACCAAAACCACCAAAAACCCGAATACCGAAAGGTACAATCCACGAAGCGTCATCGCAGTGTCACACCGAATTTTGCGAGTACCGCCCCCGTCAGTTCGTCGCACGCTATCTCCAATCGTTTGAGCGCGATCTTTCGGCGCAGCAACCCCGTCGTCGCATCCAAATAATCGCTCTCGTCCCTGAGCAACGTTACCCGATCCACCGTCCCCACCTCGAAGCCCACCCGTGAAGCCTCCGCTTTTTTCAACGCGACTTCGTACGAGGCCTCGGCCACTTCCAGCGCCCGCAACTCTTTTCGCCACGCCAACAGCATTTCTTTTGCTTGATCGTCAATCCGGTCACGACGATCGAGCGCATTGATCTCGTTGCGCTCACCGGCGATCGCCGTTTTCATCAGTTCAATCCGGCGTCGCTTTGTCGGCACCGAATACTTGAGAATCAGCGAGAAAACGGTGTTGCTCTCGCACCATCGATCCCCCGTCAGTGGCGCGTCACTATAAAGATTGCGTTGGTATTCGACCCCGGCCGACAATTCCGGTAACAGTTTGTTTCGGGCGTGGTCGGTCTCGATCGCCAGCTTTTCACGAAGCACTTCGAATATGCGCAGATCAGGATCGAATCGTCGGGCTTCGCTCAGAAATGCTTCGGCCGTGGGCGCCTCCCCCAACCGCAGCCCTTTGCCGGTATCCGGCACCAGTTCCCCCGGTTCGATCGCCAGATCCCGGGCCAACGCCCTTTGTGCAAGAGAATCTTCGATCTGAGCCGTCAGCAGCGTCTGGGTTGCCAGAAGGTACTCGTAGCGGGCGGATAGGGTATCGAGCAACGATACCGTTCCCAGCGCATACCGTTCACGGGCACTTCTCAGTTGGGTTTGTTTATAGACAACCCGCCTTTTGTAAATGGCACGAAGCTTCGTTTTTTCGTAAGCATCCCAGTAGAGGTTTCGTACTCTAGAGATAACGGCCAGGATATGTTTTGTCTGCTCGATCGAGAATTTACGGCTGTCTAAACGCTGTATCCGTACCGCATAATCAACCAAGCCGTTGCGCCACGCGCCTCTGAGCAATGGCTGGGTATACCCTACCGAAAGCTCCGAGGAATACCCGCCGGAATCCCTTTTGAAGTACCTGGTTCGCTCGGTAGCCGTCGAGGCGTTGACGGTACCGCCGCCGGGGAGTGTTTGCTTACCCGCTATCGCCCCCCCAAAATCCGCCTCCCGCGTCACGATACCTTCCTCGAATGCTTCATATCTTCCACTTACGCCGATGTCGGCCCGAGGAAGCCAAGCGGCTTTTGCCGCCTCGAGCGTGAGGGAATCGGAGCGTAGATCGAGTTTGACCAGTTTTATGTCGGTATTGCGCTCCAGCGCGGTCAGTACAACCTCACGCTCCCCAACCGGTTCACCCCCGACAACGAGCGCGGCCCCAAAGAGAAGCACAAGCACCGTCGGCGCGATTCGATCAGCGATAAGGTATATCATAGAAGAAATTAGGCTCTCTGAAGAGCCGTTTTGTTACAAAATGATGATTGCAGGGCCGGATTCCGCCGAACGCACTCTACAGCGCTTTCAGACGTTCCCACTCTTTCGCTACGCCGTCCTCGTCGTTGGTCCATTCCGAAACATAATCGGCCGCTTCCTTGACGGGGTCCGGGGCGTTTTGCATGGCTACGCCCATACCGCAAGCTTTAAGCATTGGAATATCATTTTCGGCGTCACCAAACGCCACTACGTCGGCCAAATCGACACCAAGAGCCGTTGCAAGCGCCCGTAATCCTTTGCCTTTGTTGGCTTGGGGACTAAGAAACTCCAGATAGTGATCCCAGGTTCGGCAGATATAAATCTCGCCGTCCCATTGAGCCCTGAACGCTTCTTCCATTTCATCGATCGTGTTCGGCGCTCCCACGAAAATCACTTTCGAGGGAGAGCGGCCGGTAAACGACCCGAAATCATCCAGAAAGACATAGTCGGTACGTGTCTGCTGGTAGTAAAGGTCAATCCATCGAGCGGTCATGGGATTTTTTATTGCGTAAAGCCGGTCGTCGATGTAGTAGTTGAGCGCAAAGTCACGCCCCTGCGCGAACGAAATCAGTTGATCGGCATACGATCCGGCCAGCGGCGCCTGATAAACCAAGTGCTTTTTGTCTACGTGTCCGCTGTAAACGGCCGCACCGTTAAGTGTCAGCATCGCAAGATCGATATCCAACCCCGCGGCCACCCGCATCATGGAACTTCCCAGTCTCCCCGAGGCGAATGTAACCAGGGATCCGTGAGCGGCCATGTCAACCAGGGCGTCACGATTGGCCTTTGACAATTTTTTATCACTCGTCAAGAGCGTTCCGTCAAGATCGAAAGCAAGGAGTTTCGGCGGCATGAGCAATTCAGTCCTATGGTTTGACCGGCTACGACCGGTACGGCTACTTACAAAAATAGCGGCGGTAATCGTCGATACCGGTCATCCGCCGCGCATGAAATGTGAACATGGCTCCATTCGACCGCTATTGAAGGACAAACTCCTTCGTTGCCTATTAGAGCCGCTCTAAAAATGTGCCGCTACTCAGACCGACCGCAACGCCCTGTCCGTTTCGGTGCGCCTCCTCACCATATCTCCGAGGATATGCCTCGTCTCCCGCATTGCAGGATCGCATCCGGGCCTTCTCGCTCGGTCATCCCTAACGCAACTCATTCTGAAAGCGGCTCTTAACCGTTCGCCGGTGGCGGCACGCCCCGGCGGCCATCGGGGCCCGGCTCCGCCTCGCGCTTGAATTCCGGGAAACTATTTCTACGACGGCGTAAATACGGGAGCATTAACGAATCAAACCGAGCGAGAATGCCGCAAAAACTATCTGTCGAAAAGCGAGCGAATTATCTCTTCCGACTGAAAACGTTTTCCCTTCCGCATCTCCGCGCTTTCCGAATCACTCCCGGCTTTGGGTTCCTCCGAACCCGTGCATTGCTCCCGCCGAGCCGTGGAAACACGATTCTCTTCGCCGTCGGCGTCAACCGTCAGAATACTTCCCGCATCATCCACCGGCGTAGCAGTATGCTCTTCAACCATCTTGCGCAGCCGTTCATTGGTTTCCCGAAGGCGCGAGACGAGGATACGAATCATGTTGACCATCCACGGCGGTATATGCGCAAGCTGATCTTCGAATATTTGCTTGGTGATCACCGTGCAAACCGTCGGCTCAACGGCGGCGACGCTCGCCGAACGGTGCTTCTCATCGATCATCGCCATCTCACCGAACATCGCTTTGGGTCCAAGCCGGCAAAGCTCGACCTCCTTACGATCGGCTCCCTTCCCCAGTGTTTTATACACCCGTACCTTCCCGCTGTCGATGATGTACATCCCGTCGCAGGCGCTGTTTTCGGTAAAAATCATGTCGCCGGTCTTATAGGTTTTCCGGATTCTGGTGTAATATCGCATTGGCACCTCCCCCAAGAACCCGACATGCGGCATTGCCGGTCTTCGTAATCATCCATCATTAGATATTGTTTTCGTCCGCCACCGCCGCGGGTTCTCCGCGAAAAGCATACCTCGGCTTATCGACCACACAAAGCACGGCCTTTCAACACCGAAGCCGAGCCGTAAGCTTTACCCCCCCAAAGAAGAGAGGCGTCCTTCGACGGATTTCCCATCGTCTGAGCAATATACATAATTTCGCTTGCTCTCATAGTATTTTGTGATGGTAGGCTTCATGGCCGAGAGCATGTCGACAGGCCATTTTCGTCGGCGTGAAATTCGCCCGTGCATAAGCTGAAACCCGGCTTTTCGAACAATCGTTCGCCAATCCCAAGAAGGAGATGCTATGTCAGCCGAGCTTCGTAAAAAATTTCGTGAATTCGGTGATGAATTCATTATCGACCAATTCACACGCCATCGGGAGGAATACACCGAAGAGGCTCTCGGCGTAATGGCGGATGAGATCCGTGACCGCGGGCTCGATGAGAAGCTCACCTCTTCATTCAGCGATTCGGCCGAAACCGCATCTCAAAACGAAGGGGTGGCGTATACGGCCAATCAGTTCGTAACGCTCGACGAACCATTCTCACGAACCGACCTTCTGATCGCCCATGCCGTCTTGCGCGAAGAAAGCATTCCATTCTTTGTCGACGCCGCCGGTTCTTCGGAAGCACTTCCCTTAGAAGCCGAAAGCAGTCCGCATTATACGGTTCATGTACATCAGGACTATCTCGAAAAAACCCGCGAACTAATCGATGCGCATTTTCACAGCACCGGCAAAGGTTACGTGTCCAAATACACGAGTGCCCGTGACAGGCTCAAGGCTTTCAGTTTCCATGAGGTGCGATTCACCGAAAGCGAACTCGAAGAGGAACTCGACGTAAGCTTCACCGTCGAAGAGCGCAACGCGATTCGCGGCTATGTTCTCCGGCTTATTAACGAGGCCGATGTGGTGGAGGAGCGTACCGGAAGGATGCTGTTTTACTACGATAACCTCGAAGAGGTGGCGGAGCGGTTGGAAGAAGGCAATACGGCATCACTCACGCGAGCCGACCTGCTCACCACCCTCGAGACGCTTCAGGTCTACTGCGATGAAGAAGGCTACCCGGATTCGCTCGACAATGTCGCCGAGGGATTATTGGCGTTTGTAGAACGCTGATTCCGTGACCGAAAAATGGAGAATTTGTACGGAAGGGCCCCGGAGAGCTTTTATGCCCGCGTGAGGCGGGTTAGCCCGGCATGTTTTTTTTTATGCCCGCCCTTTGGCTCCTCTGTGGGGGCGGGAGGACTTTTTTTTCATTTTTTCACTCGTAGCCGTGATTCATAGAATTACATCAAAGCGTTCAAGGTCAAAATTCAGTGACTTGTCTCATAATCGGCGAATGCCATAATCATCGGTGACTGATTAACCGTACCGGCAAGGTTCGCAACCAATCTAATCAAGGTAAGAAATCGTCGCCGCGCGTTTAAAGCCGGAGATAGTTGTAGGCAATCGTTCGGCGGAGGTATTAATCAGGAGTCCTCTCCCCTTGCCGGTTACGGCATACAAGCTTATGGTTCGACACTTTCGTTCCACCGCCAGAGCGCGAATGACCGCGTACGCTTCGCGGACAAGCGCTTCTTTTCCGCGACTCTTAGGACGGTATTCCAGCCGACACGCCCCTCCCGCCCCTTCGGAGAAATCCACCAAAGAGCCGTAGGGGGCCACAAGATCAGCAATAGCCGAGGCTGCTTCGCCAAAGAGATTGTGCATCCGCGCCAGGGCTTCCGCCGCTTCGGACGGCATATCCGCATTCCGATAAGCGTTGATGAGGCCATGCCAAGCACCTACATTATACTGGTTAAAAGACAGCGCGATTTTATAAAAACGAATAGCTTGTTCCCAATTATCCCCGGTCCGCGAACCAGAGTCGACCAATGCCGCCGCCCGCTCTCTGTCCCGCGGTGAAACCGAGACGCGCCCACGGTTTGCAGTACGACCGGAATCAAAGTCGCCGCCGTCGCCGGTAGGATGAATCGAGTGCAAATCCGATGATGCGGCACCTCCTTTCAGCGAGCCGGTTTGAACGACTTTTAGCGTACGTTTGCTTTG
>WJJU01000586.1 GCA_014729595.1 Chitinivibrionales bacterium | reverse complement strand
GAATAGTAATTCACATAAATGGGAACCATATCCCATTTTCACCAAAAAGCCCCACATAAAATGATCAAAGTGAATGGTTTAAAAACAAAAAATGGCATTGATTTTACTGCGAAGTCCGTCGCTTGGTGAGCTTACGGCTAAAATTTCCATCCCCTACTATGACACACAACAACCGGCGTTCGGGGAAATGGTGTTTCCGAGCGGGATGAATAACTAGCGCGGAGCGTCGGTGTCGAGGCACGACGGAGGGGGGGCGGAATCTGATGGAGAATTTCGGCTCGATTATCGATCGGATTGGAGAAATCCCCGCGCTGGGTCAGTGGCTTATCGGTGGTTTTTTTGTTGCGCTGGCCCTCCTTGTTGCATGGGCGGGGGTGAATGCTTTGCTCGTTCCGCTCCGTCGCTTGGCAGTCAGTTCCCAAAGCCCGATTAGCGAGATCTTGGTGGACTATATACGGCGGCCCTTGCGCTTGATTTTTCCCGCAATAGTCCTAAGGACTGGAACTAGTTACCTTGCCCTTCCGGAAGGGGTCGGCGGTCGGCTGGATCACGCTCTTACGGCCGGGCTGATACTCGGTGTGGGTTATGGCTCCACACGCGTGGTTATGGCGGTCCGGGACTATGTTCTAAAAAATCAAAACATTGCTTCGGAGGACAACCTTCGAGCGCGACGCGCGACAACCCAGATTCGGGTGCTTGGCCGTATTTTAGTAATCGTTGTGTGGGCCATTGCGTTCTCGGCCATGCTCATGACCTTCAGCAAAATTCGTGAGCTGGGAATCAGCCTCTTGGCCTCGGCGGGTATAACTGGCATTATCATTGGCTTTGCCGCGCAGAAAACATTGGGTAACCTGCTCGCCGGAATACAGATCGCTTTCACACAGCCCATCCGCATCGATGACGTTGTGGTGGTGGAAGGGGAGTGGGGGCGTATCGAAGAAATTACGTTAACGTTCGTGGTTGTTCGCATTTGGGATCTGCGTCGCCTGGTGCTCCCCATCAACTACTTTATCGAAAAACCATTTCAGAACTGGACCCGGGTTTCGGCCGACATTCTTGCTCCCGTCTATATTTATACCGATTACACGTTGCCTCCCGAAGAGATTCGTAAGGAAACGAAGCGGATTGCCGAGGCTACCGAGCTGTGGGACCGCAAGGTGTGCGTAGTGCAGGTAACCGACTGTAAACCTCATGTAATGGAGGTGCGTTTGTTGGTGAGTGCTAAAGATTCCCCCACGGCCTGGAATCTTCGTTGCCATATCCGAGAAGAGATTTTGCGATTCATTCAACGCGAGTACCCCTCGTCGCTACCCCATGTCCGTGCCACATTGACGCAAAGTAGTTTTTATGTCGAGGATGCAAAGGAACACGACGTCACCGAATCCTCCGCGGACGGGATGCCGCGCAAGCCCCACGGGCATTCGCGACTGGTGCATGGTGAACGAGAAAGAGAATGAGAGTATGTGTATGAATACCGTTGTTAGCCGAAAGAGACGTTGGCCGGGAGCCGGGATGCTCATGTGGATGCTTGTTGTGTTCGGCGGGCATCTTCATGCCCAAACCGATTACGCGGTCGGTGCCGGCTTTCGAGTCGGCCCCTCGAATGGGATAACGCTGAAAGCGAGTGCCGGTGGAGTCGGTGCATTTGAGGCCGTTATCCACAGTCGTTTCAGCGGCCTCTATCTCTGCGGACTCTACGAAATCCACCAAGCGGCCTTTCGGGCCGAAAATATCAACTTCTATTATGGTATCGGCGGCCACGTTGGTGCCTGGGACGGCGTCAAGCGGTACCGGTCGCCCGCGGCGGATGATGCCGCGGTCAGCGTTGGTATTGATGGCATAGTTGGTCTTGAGGCGACCTTCAGGACTATCCCCTTTGCGGTAAGTCTGGATTGGAAGCCGTTGGTGCATGTCTATCAGACTACCGAATTTTGGGTGGATGAGATTGGTTTTTCGGTCCGGTATATCATCAAAAGGAGAAGAACGCTCTAATGGAATTGCCGGAAGCACTATCGTTGGTACTGGACAAGGTGCAGGAGTGGGGCCGTCAGGCGATTCTCCTAATGCCCAACCTCATGGTTTCTCTCATTATCTTTGCACTTGCATTGGCACTCTCATTTATGGCCTCGCGAGTGGCGCGTCGTATTCTGGGGAAATTCCTAAGTAACGTGGCGCTGGTCAGATTTTTGGGAGCAGTTACCCGCTTTCTGGTGCTCCTGCTGGGATTGATCGTTATTCTCAATATTCTTCAACTGCAAAGCGCTGTTCTGTCTCTGCTCACCGGCGTTGGGATTGTCGGCATTGCGCTTGGCTTCGCCCTTCAGGACATGGCTTCCAATTTTATTTCCGGCGTGGCCCTTGTGTTCAGGGATGATCGACCGTTTAAGGTTGGAGATATTATTGAGACCGGCGAGAATCATGGGATAGTCCGCGAGATAAACCTTCGAGCCACCACGATGCAGACATTCAGTGGGCAGTATGTGTTCATTCCCAATAAACAAATTTTCCAGGATGCGGTAATCAATTACTCTTTTC
>WJJU01000010.1 GCA_014729595.1 Chitinivibrionales bacterium | reverse complement strand
TACCAGTCATTTTTCAATTCGGAAGTGGTCGTACCTTCGAAATCCGTCGTGTAGATACGACGCCACGATACGGCCTCCTTGCGCTTTTCCAGATACAACAGGCCGCCGACCGCGGCAATCAGGACCAAAGAGGTCGCGGTTACCCAGAATAATCGACCATTGGAACTATACCATCGACAAAAGCGTTCCCACATCGTATCGCAATGGGCCGATACGGCGAGCCCGGCCTGAAAACGTTTGAGGTCTTCACTCATTGCGGTGACACTCTGGTATCGGTCTTTTGGATTCGGCGACAAAGCTTTGAGCACGATATCCACGAGCGTTACGGGAACGTGTCGCGCTTCTTCATCGGTAAGTTCATCCACCACCCCAACCCTCTTCTTCTCCCAAAAGGCCTCAGGATGATTTTCCCAGGTGGGGCAACGAAGAGTTAAGAGGTAGAAAAGCGAAGCACCTAAGCAATAAACATCGCTGCGTTTGTCGGCATATTCTCTTCGCGCCTGCTCCGGGCTCATGAACACAGGTGTACCGACAAGCCCCTTTGTCAGCCTCCCCTCGGCGCCCAACGGCAAAGCACTTCCCCAATCCATAAGAAGAACTTCGCCGTACTCTCCGATCATAATGTTGTCCGGCTTAATGTCCTGATGGATATATCCTTGGGCATGAGCATACGCCACGGCGTCACACACCTTGAGCATAATAGAGATTTTATCGTTCAGAGTGGCGATACTCGAAGGCGGGGTTCCCATTTCTTCTTCCCGAACGGCGTCGCCGAGGCTATGCCCCGCCGCTTTTTTCATGCTGAAGAATATCTCTTTATTTTCAGTAAGTCCGATGTCGTAGACGGGCATGATATTGGGATGTTCAAGCCCGGCGGTTACCTGCGCCTCATGTATAAATAGCTCCCGCCGACCGGCCTGGTTCCGTCTTTCGGCGTTAAGCATCTTGACCGCCACAACACGGCCGAGATGGTTGTCGCGCACTTCGTACACGCTTCCGGCGGCCCCCTTCCCGATCAGGCGGATCAATGAATAGCGTTCCCGCTCCATTGAATTCCCTATAAGTGCGGCCGGAAGTTCCCGGGCTTTGCCCAGTCTGTGAGGAAAAGCATCGGCGGCATCTGCGCCGCCCGTATTTTCGTCGCCCAATGTCTCCGCCCGGGGATCGGCGGGGTTTTCCCCTGCCTGGGGGTCGGTTTCGGTCAGGGACATGGTGCGGCGAGTCCCTTCCGCATCGAACAACTTCACCGGAGTCGATCGTTCAAGTGCTCGACGGTAGATTTCGGGTGTAGGCGTTGATCGTGGATCCATTATCGAATATTCGGCTCTGAGAGATGCTTCCGAAGACGGCGGGAAATTGATTGGTTGTCGCCCGCCACCAACGGCTTATGAGAAACTCAACTCGCTAATTTCCTCATTCGGAATCGACGAGCCAAGCCGGAAATCCGCTACGTCGAAAAACCGAGCATTCACCTAAGTTTGAATGCTACGGCTAGTCCAATCCTCGGGAGAGCCTGGTTTTCGGCGATTTCGATCGTTTTGTCGTCGATTTCAGCGCTGACTTCACGAAGAACCACCGCCGACCCAAACTCCAGCGTAAACCCAACCCTTTTTTCGCCGCCCATAAACCAGCGGGTCGAAAAGGTGGCTGAAGGCATAATCAAATTGTCGAATAACGGCCAGTATACCGCCTGAAGCGAAAAGAAAAGGTCCTTGTACATGTCTGAGGCGACATGAAAATTTAATCCGACATCAGCACCACCTAAGCCGACGCCCGCCTGAACGCCCACGGCGTACGATAATCCGTACTCGAAATCCACGCCGACAGGCGAACCACCCTGCAGAAAACCAATCGATAAAACCTTGCTGTCCTGATCGAACCCAAGGTCCAATGTTTTACCCGGGCGTTGAGCGCCGGTTGCCTCACCGCGGCTGATCCCGCACGCAATTAATCCCACGCAAACGGAAACCATCAACAATCTCATAGCTTTGCTCCTTTTTTGGGGTAGGGCTATTCCCAAAAATAGCGTTTGGACTCAAAAGGAGGGGGAGATCGATTTCCGATATGCTCCTCCGCCGAATGTTGGGGAAAAAACTCACGGCAATTCGAGCACATACGCTCCGTCGGGCCGACCAAATATCAAGGTAGGATCTCAATCACATGATCTCCCGGCTCCAGCGTGCGACGCAGAGAAGGTATGTAGGCCGCAACTGGGGTATTCAACTCGACGGTATAGTTTCCGTTCGTTTTTTTATTTATGTGCACTCGTACGGTCCCCCGCGGAGTTGGAACGCTTCCCGAAGCCGAGTCGAGTTCTCCCAGTTCCGGCTGGAGCCGTATTCGATCAAAGCCTATCGCTTGGTCCGCCGGTTCAACACCAAGCACGGTCTGGAGGAATTCGATCGAAGGCGTGACGGCCCATCCGTGACAATCGCTGCGCGGCGTCAGAATTCTTTCGGGCCACGTTGTAAGCCCCGAGCCCTCCAAAAGTTTTTCCCACGTCTCAAACAAACTCAGCACCTCTTCGCGCAATCCCACACGCTTGAGTGCTTGTGTAACATGAAAGAAATAGTAGAGAGTTGCCGGTTGCGTTACATCGGGTGTTTGGAGCGCCCTGCGCAGTGCGTCACCGGCCGACCTGTCCGGTAGTCCTCCCGCCAACACCGCTTCCACCTGTGCATGTACACTAAAAGTATTCTTTTCGGACGTGTCGGCAACCATACCACGCTTTTCATGGTAACACCGCGCGGCGGCTGCGCGCACAAGCGAGTCGGCCAGACTGTTCCATCGTGAGACAAGGCCGGAATATCCGCACGCGCCCTCAAGCGCGCTCATCCAGCGGCAGGCCTGCGCAAAAAGAAACGTCAGAATCGCCGATCCTCCCGCGGATTCCTGGGGCGCATTGCCGCTTTTCCATCCATCCACCCAATCCGTAAACGGTGCGTATTCAATCGGCCCCAGCATTCCATCCCTCCTCACCCGTCTTTCGAACCATTCCAATACTTCCCTCGCCCGATTCAGGTGAAGGCGCAAGAAATCGGTATCGCCTCTGTAGCGCAGGAAATCGTACAGCATGCCGACAAAGTGAAGGCTCCAGGTGGGAATAACTTGCAGCGATGTGGCCGGGAAATGGCTGAGTGTCAAGCCGGAGGCCGTTCGTGCCGCGGCGAAGTCCGCGATTGCTTTTCGGGCAAGACGATCGTCGTCGGCCACCACATAATGAAAAAGCGCCTGTATTCGTGCATCACCGGGGAATTGAGCCTGTTCATAATGAGGGCAATCGAAGAACGTTTCGTGGGAACAGAGCCTCTGAGTGCGCAGCCCCACCTCCTCCATAAGCCGATACGAGCCACTCTTAACTCCCCGCGTGACAAATTCCGCTTTGGGGTGCAGGGGATAGCCGGTAAAACTCGCCTCGAATTTCTCGAGCACAAGCGGTTGTTCGGCCGTGGATACTTTTATCACAAGGTACCGAAAGGAGCGAAACCATATCGTTTCGTATTCGCGTACGGCGCCTCCCTCCGGCAGCAAGCAATCACAATGGCCGTACAATTCCATTCCCTCCACCCTGTCCCGATCGGCTTTTTGAAAATCATCTTTGCGCCGCGGTGCTTCGACACTGACAAGCCGTATCGACGCGCCTTTTCCCTCGGACACCCACAACCGCGGATAAGCGTTTGTCAACTCACCAGCATCCAGCACGAAAGTCGTATCGGTTGAAGGCGGTATTCGCAACGGAGTCTCCCCCGCCACCCATCCTTCGATACCATGCCGTAAGCGCGGCTCGGCCCCCGTAATGCGCTTAACGGTGATCGGACGCTCTTCCATGGGTGGAATAGGTTCCGGCAGCAGCTCCATGCCGTTACGCATATTTCCCCATGTATTAAACAGCGAACGGCAGACGATTTTCGCCGGATCCCACGATGAATCGTCAAACCCCGCCGCCCGCCAACCCCACGGATATTTTTCGCCGTCAATATGCTCGCCCGCCCCGACAGCATAGTGGACTGAGCGACCGCCGAAGTCGTGCTTGGCAATGGGTCTACGAGAAGCGTCGGCCATACACCGCCATTGGTCACCGGTCTGAAAATCGGGTTCATCGATCTCGCGCTTCCGATTTGCAACCAGAAAAAACGGCTCCGGCCCCAACTGGCCTTTCCCGGCAAAGCGCCCGATATGAAAAACGGTGGCCGCCAGGACGTGCGGTCCCGACCCCAACTCGGGCAGCACCACCTCACGGCAGTACCATCGGGAAGAATCGGATCTTGACGGCCCGCGCGCAACCACTTTTCCATCAAGGTAAAGTATGAACCGTTGGGCGGCGCTGACCCATACGGCACACCGGCACGCCCGCGTTGAAACATCGAACTCCCTTCGGAAATAAACAATGCGGTATCCGTTGGTGAGAGGTTCGAATCCCGGATGCCACACCAAAGGCGTATTGAGCGCGGGATGGTCGTTTGGAAAGGTCGAGGGTCTCACCAAAAGGTCCTTTGCTGACGTTAAGAACAGGCAAGTATCGATTTTTTTCACTCAATTATTGCTCCGAGCACAATTTGTATTAAGGGGCCAACCAGGGAAAACCGACCTAAAGGTCAGGTCACACGCTATCAATTAACCACAACCCTGCTCGGAGTAATATCTGATGCATCGGCGGCGCTCGCGGCATACCGCACGCAATCATCACCCGGCGCAGGCTCATCCTTCACTTCACGCTGCAATCGATAGTGCCGTGCCTTTAGCTCCTTGACAACGAATGCATACTCCCGATCCTCCTAGACATTTTGCAACTCGCGGGAATCTTTCTCCAGGTCAAACAGTTCCCAATGAGTCGACTCGCCACCTCCCGTGCGGCCCTCGAGCCCGAAAGCCTGATTATAATAATAATTGAGCTTATGGCGGTGTGTACGAATCCCATAGTGCGCATAGATATTGTGGATGGAATCGCGATGCATCCACTAGCGATAAAGCTTTGCGGTTTGCCATTCGGCGGGCGTGTCGCCGCGCCACACCTCTCGGCAACCGCAGCCTTGCATGTGTCCGGGAGCGGAAACACCGGTATAATCGAGAAATGTTTGCGCACAATCAACGTTCAAGAAAAAATCTTTCGAGGTCGAGCCGGCGGATATCTCACGCGGATAACGCACGACAAACGGCATACGAAGCGATTCCTCGTACATAAAACGTTTGTCGAACCAGCCATGGTCTCCCAACAAAGTGCCTTGATCGGACGTTTAGATAACAATCGTGTTCTCGGTCAAGCTTTCGCGGTCGAGGTAGTCTAAAAAAGTCACCCAACATTGTCGTCGACCGATGCGATCACGCGAAGGTAGTCTTTAATGTAGCGCTGGTAGCGCCAACGCTTTTCTTCTTCATGGCCCAACCCTTCGGGCACCGGCACTTTAAGGTCCCTTTCATGGAAGTCCTCCATGCGCATCCGTGCTTGGGCGGCGGCCGGACGCTTAGCATAGTCGTCATTGAATGTCTCCGGCAATGGAATATCTTCATCTTCGTACATATACGCATGCTTATCGTCCGGCTCCTAGTTGCGATGAGGGGCTTTATGATGACAAAGAAGCATAAATGGACACTCGCAGTCACGCTTATCATGCGGATTTCGTACAACCGCGCCATGCCACTCAAGTGCCGCCAACAGGCGAAGAACGGATGTTTTCGGCAGCCCGGTAGCCCTGGATAAATGCTCCAAGCTTGAAGCCCCGTGGCGCGCAAGCCGCTCCAGCACCATAAGACCGCGCGTAAGAGCGGGTGCACCGGATCGCTCCTTATTTGGCACCTGTTTCATATATGGAATAATATACGATGTGCAATGGCGGTGAAAAACCTTGAAAAACCGCCGTAGCCGAAGAGAAAACGAGGTAGGTGCATGCGCTGTGGGGGCGCGGCGGAATCGCACTTTGCTATTGATAAACCGATGGAGAATAGTATGCGGCTTGCCCATGGGGAAAGGGCCGGCGAAAGCCGTGTTCCCGGCCGCCCACTTTTGCGGTGCGGCGTATATAGAGCTATTTGATCGGCGACGAGCCCGAAAGTATCATTCTATGCCTTTTGAGCGGGTATACGCGCCCGATTCCTCTGACTTTTCGTGTCGCCTTTCGAACTATTCCCCTTTCCGCCGTTTGTACAAAGCCCGCACCTCCGCCCGACTCATCGCCCGATTATAAATACTGACATCGTCGATGAGCCCATGCACAAAGGTGTGGTTTAGGCCCGTGCCTTCTCGCCATCCTCCAATATACACCGATTCGTCCGGCCTTGCGCCATTCCGGCGTCCCCAGCCGGTCCATGAGCAACTGTCGCGCAAATTCCCATCGATATATAAGCGACATTTCCGATCCGCGGAAGAGAACGTTATAGCGACAAACCGCCACTCTCCATAGGCGTCATCAGCGGAGCCGCTTTTTAAAAGGCATAATGATGATTCATCCCCACCGCTTCTGATCTCTACGATCGGCACTTTTGTGAGGGACGGCATTATTGCCTTGGTCCGCACCGTTAGACAGTTCTCCTCTCCACCTCCCAAACGAAGTGCAACGCCCAGATCCGTGTCCATATTTTTTCTAATCCACAATAAAACCGAAAATGAGTCACTCAAGGCGTCCGGTAGCCCCGACAATTCGGTGGCGGCTACGGCGGAACCGGTCTCAAACGATGCAGCCGTAGCTCCTTCGGCGGCGGTTCTGCAGAACGCGCCCCGGTGTGCCTTGAGTTCACCACGCCCGGCTTCATCGCGCCAGTTTTCTTCAAAGCGCCACCGTACGAAAGGCGCCGCGTCGCGAGGACTTTTCGAAGGCGTCGCTTCCGTCGGTATTTCGAACAGAAAAGCGACATTCGCACATTGGGCATGAACTTCGGCGCGCCCATTCCCATTTATATCGAATGCGAAGTCCGCACCCGATGTCGGAAACGTGATTCGTTGCGAACCATCGTTTCCCGGGATTCGCTCGCCGGGGATATGCAAAAGCGTTTCACCAGTACCCGAATATACCCATATCCCCGCCCCGCCGATGCCGTTTTCTGCGATAACAATCTCATCCACTCCGTCACCGTTTACATCGCTGCAAATCAACTCGCTACTATGCGCGCCTTCTTTTAGACTAATGACCGGTTCTTGCCTCGAAGAGCCGACATGTGACCGAAACCATACCTTCGAGCCCGCTTTACCGTCGTTCCGCAAGGCAAGAAGATCGGCGGGTTTTGCGGGCGCAAGGCGCCCTCCGCACATATCATAAACTTCATGGGGCGCTTCACATACCACCTTAACGGCGCCGGACGACGCCACCAGCAACCCCATGGTGCCGTCTTTCAACAAGGTGGCGACTTCCCACGCATCGTCGTTGTCGAAATCATCGATGAGGATATCATTGAATCTAATATGACCGGCGACCCCATCGGATTCCCAACGGGTTCTTCCGTCCGCCTCGATACACCACAGACCGGACCCGTAAACGAAGATTTCATCCAATCCATCGAAATCAATATCCGCACATACTACTGATCCCGTTTTGCGTGACCCCGCGGTACTCCATTTCCACGCCACTTCGCCATTTGCCTGAAAACAGACGAGCCCGGTACCGTCCTCGGTACTTCCGTATACTAAAATACCGATCGAGCCGTCCGACTTCATTTTCCCGCCGGCCAGTAAGAGGCGCCCACCGTGAGCGGAGAAAAAGTGGTGCATTTCGGCCTCGGCGCTAATGCTTCCATCACTCCCCCGCAAAATCACCAGCTTTTTCCGGTCGGCGACAATAATCTCGACCACTCCATCGCCGTCAACGTCACTCATGATCATCGCACGTTCACCGGCGCCGGAATCGTCAAGCAAAACATGCCGACGTATGCGACCATCGTTCCCCATACATCGAATATCGGTCGATGCTAGACGGCAATATTCCCATTGCCCATTTTCTTCGTTATAATATGGCCCTCCCATACCGTGGAAATATCCGCTGTCCAGTTCCCACATCTGAACTATCGCACCCCGCGGGGCATTTCCGGAATCACTGTCGTACGAAGCAAGGCCGAGCCCGCCGCCATCCTGCGCCGCCGATAAGGGAATCGACAGGGTCACCACCAACGACGGAATTCGGAGGCCAAAGAACCTCCGCAAAAAAAACTTTCCCATATTGCATACTCACCCAAAAAAACGCGGTTATTTATCGGTAGGCCCAAATACTACCGGTCATCAGCTTGCTAGCCATTGTACCGGAAGATTAAAGAGATGTCAAGAGCCGGCGACGGGGAAAGAGTTAGGTCATCTCTTTTAAGTGCTTCATAATGCCAAAGTTACATCATCCCTCAGACTAAACGATTACCGTCATTCCCGCGTCGGCGGCAAACTGAGCGAATCGGGTGTTTCGCTCCGATATTCATCAATTTTAATCTGAGCCGAATCAAGGTCGGAGGATGTCGTATCTTCGGGGTTCGTACCTAAGTAAGGCTCGGTACTGAACCGGGGAGAACTAAACAATTCCTTGGCGTTATTAATTGGATTTCCGCCATAAAGATTGCAGTCTTCTTCAATACGTGCCAGTTCACGTTGGATATCTATTTTATTGTGAGGATCCACAATGCGGGGAGTAATGAACAACACCAAATTTGTTTCCACCTGACGCTGCTTCAAGGTTCTGAATAGTGCTCCCACTATGGGAATATCTCCCAGAATGGGCACCTTTTTGCTTTCATCGACATGATCTTTTCTGAGCAGTCCACCAAGAATAACGGTTTGCCCGTCGGAAAGACAAACGGTTGTATTGACCGCCCGTTTGAACACGCTCGGCAGTTGGTCTTCGCTGTTATTAACTCCGACCGCATTGGAGATGACCGGTCTGATGTCGGCGGTGATCTGTCCGGTTGATGAAATCCAGGGAGTTATCGATAGGTTAATACCGTAAGCGATTGGATGAAGCCGGGACGTTCTATTTTCTTCGGTGCCGCCCTCAAGTTTTACATATTCAGTCTGATCCACTTCGATTGAAGCGCGATTTCCATTGAGCACCGTCAAACTAGGTCGGGCAAGTACACTCGCTTTGCCTTCCTGCTCCAGCAAACGAAGCGAGGCGAAAAAATTGGGGGGCAGTTCGCCGACCAAGGTTTTTT
>WJJU01000009.1 GCA_014729595.1 Chitinivibrionales bacterium | reverse complement strand
TATGGGGGAACCGGTTTGGGATTGGCGATATCAAAGCGACTCGTGGAATTGATGGGCGGCGAAATCGGGGTTAATTCGGACAAAGGTCGGGGTGCGGAGTTTGGCTTCACCACCGTATTTCAAAAACAATCGCACCACGAAGGTGTTCACGAGCCGCCCGCCGATATCCGTGGAACACATGCATTAATTGTCGACGACAACGCCGGCAGTCGAAAAGCTCTTGGAGAACAACTGGGGCGTTGGGATATACGCGTCGATGAAGCGGCGGAGGCCGGGAGCGCGTTGCGACGCATGTACGACGGGATAAAGGCGAATGATCCGTACCGCATTGTGTTCATTGCCATGCGGATGCCGGGCATGGACGGTGCCGCGCTGGGTGAGGTAATAAAGGCCGACCGCACGCTTGAGGAAACCCGGTTGGTTTTGCTGACGTCGACAAAGGGGCCGGGGGAGCGCCGACGGCTTAAGGAGATCGGCTTTTCGGCGTGCTTGGGCAAGCCGGTGTGCCGGTCGGAGCTGTTCAGAGTCATCGTGACGCTAATGTCAAGCGGAGAATGTCAAGCCGCCGCGGAAAAGAGTGGTTCCGACATGAACGGCGAAAAAATTGATAAAGCGATAAACGGAAATGTGCGAATACTTCTTGCGGAAGACAATGCCGTCAATCAACAAGTCGGGCTGGGCATACTACGGAACCTCGGTCTTTGCGCCGATGCCGTGGTGAACGGAGCCGACGTGGTCGAGCGGCTGGCGAAAGTACCCTACGATTTGGTGCTTATGGACGTGCAAATGCCGAAAATGGATGGGCTTGATGCAACAAGACACATTCGAAATCCCGCTTCGAATGTTCTCGATCACGACATTCCCGTGATCGCCTTGACCGCTCATGCAATGAGGGGTGATCGCGAAAAGTGTCTCGACGCCGGCATGAACGATTATATTCCCAAACCCATTAACCCTCGGACGTTGGCGGAGGTGTTGGAGCGATGGCTTGTTCGGTCCAAGGGGACAAGGGAAGAGAAATGTGCGGATCGTCCCCCGAAAGCAATTCATTGGTCGGACGGCGAGCGTAACGATACACCAGGGACCGTATTCGATAAGGCGGCCCTGCTTGAACGGGTGGCTTTCGACGAAGAGTTTGCCCGAACGGTTGTACGAACGTTCGTGGACGATATTCCGCGGCGCCTGATCACTCTCCGCGACAATGTCACCAACGGCGACCTCGATTTTATTCATCGTCAATCCCACGGCATAAAAGGCGCCGCCGCACACGTGGGCGCCGACTCCTTGAGCGCGGCGGCCTCAGCCGTTGAAGAAATGTCGAGTGTCGGAAATCTCGCGGCGATACGAGAAGGCGTGAGCAAGCTCGAAGAACAGTGGGAGCGGGTGCGCGCGGAGATGGAGAAGTGGTTGGCGGCCGGTTCATTATGACGGCATTACGGGAATCTACAGAAGAGACCCCCTCGTATCATCGCCCCTCTCATTTGACACACTTTTCGTCATGCCCTATTTTGCTGGGTGAGTTTTACTTGGAAATGTCGTTTTCCTACCAATCGGATCGCCGGCAATTCCCTACGTTGTATGCGGGAACGTCACCGTCCGAAGTTCCCACAATCTTAAATGGAAAGGCAATCTCATGATGCGCTTCTCTGCATTTCGTTCACTTTCGTCTTTTGTTGGTATGATCGGTATTTGCGTGACGACGCTGAGCCCCAAGTACGCCGCCGCTCAGCCGCCGGCATCCGCCGGCATGCAAAACAAAATGCCCGCGGCGGCGGAGGATGTCAGCAAGAAGGAACTCAAACAATTTTTGGCCGCTAATGAACAGTTACGCGAAATGCAAATGCAAAATCAACGGAAAGTGGTGAAAGCAATCGAAGACGAAGGCCTCTCGCCGGAACGTTACGGCACTATTGCGCGATCTCGGAGAGATACATCCGCGCAGAGTGATGTCTCCGAAGAGGAAATGCGGAAAGCAAAGAATGCATCCGACAAAATCGGTACAATTCAGCGCGGTATGCGCACCCAAGGTACTGAAATTATCGAGGAAGAAGGGCTTACACCAATGCGGTATCAACAAATAGGGATGGCGCTTCAACAGAAACCGGATCTGCAGGAGCAGTTCAAGCAATTGATGCAGGAGGAGAAACAGCAAGGCGCTTCAGGGGAAAAGCAATAAGCGCTCGAATCAAGGCGGTCACCGCAACCTTTTGGCGATTGCCTTCGCTTTTTCCGCCATTTCGCGCTGCTGATTATGGAAAAGCTTTGGCGAAATGGAGCCCGGCAGCACTTTCGCCCCCGCCTCGCGGGCGGTTCGACTCATTAGCGATATCGCCGCCGTGCCGCCTGAAAAATAAAACGGTGAAGCCATGGTTACAAATGGCAGGAATTGCTTGCCGGTCATGGTTCCCAGCGATTTTATGGCCTCATACGCTACCGGTGAGATGGTGAATGCCCAAACCGGCCCTCCAACGAGGATCGCGTTGTAGTCGGTGCAATCGGGAAGGTTCACAAACGAAAATTCCTTGTGATGTCGGAGCGTCCCCGAAACTACCGGAACACTGGTTTTCAACTGCGTAAGCGCGACATCGTGATCATCGTTGCGGAGAGCTTTTTCGATGCGATCGGCGAAGCGTCGAGTCGTTCCCGTTTTCGAGTGAACGACAATAGCGACTTTCATGTGCAACTCCTTACGCTGAATATCGGGGTTTTGAGTCGCCCGCGGCCGGGACGGGCGCGGTAGCGCAAAAAACCTGTTCATCCGGAAAGCGCCGGCCAACGGAACCCGCCGTGATTTTTCGGCTTAGGACCGGCGGTTGGGTCTTTCGTCTTCAATCGCCGACCATGCCCAAAGATAGTTGGCGAAGAGGCGCGAAGCAAGTGGTGAAGCCTTGCCGGGCGGTAATGTCCCGGCGCCATATAGGTGGCTGTCGCCCGACATTTCCTCGGTTTTTTTGCTGTTACGGCAATCGAGAGCCCGCCTACGCCCAGAATCAAGCCGAGAAACACCATAAGTGAGTTGCGAACAAGCGTTTCTCGTGTTGTTTTTCGTTGGTGCGGGACGGTGCCAAGCCGGCGCGAATGCTCATTGGCAGTGTCGACGGCGTGGAAGGTGCGGGGGCGGAAATCACCGCGCGGGCGGGAGCTGTTCTTAAATCGATGTTTCTACGAATCAGTTTTCCCACGCCGCGGTGATCAGCGGGTCCTTGCGTAATTACGCATAACGGGTAGGCCGGAAGACATTTTTTTGTGAGGTAGTGTTTTGGTCGACCAATCCTCTCATGTCGTGATCATTGGGCCTATCGCATCCCCCATCGTTGTAAAGGTTCCTCGCTATTCAAGCGTAAGGAGGGGAGGGGATTCAAAGGTCATGACGGACGAAGAGCCCGTCGGTCTGCGATGGGCCGCCGCCCGAAGCATGCTCGCGCCGGTGACGCAAAAGAGCCACGCCGGGACGATGTGAGTGAACGCTTACCGAATTCCCCCCAAATGTTGCGATTGGATGGGGAGGGGCTTTCCCGGAGGGCAAAAACCGGTTGACATGATAATTCAATTGCTTGAATACATGTCAACCGGATTTTTATGCAACGATGGAGTTATCGCAATATGATCCTCCGGCTGATCCGCACCGTGCGGCCGGTGATCCTCAGCAGATAGGTCCCATGCGAAAGATGAGCTTCTTTTAGTGGGATTGCGAAACGACTGCGACCACCGAGCAGGTCGCCCCGCCACTCACGAAGCAGGCGTCCTTTAAGATCATACAGCGCCACGCGCATGGTTTTTCGCTCAAATGCGGAGAAACCGGAAAGCTCGAGGGTCAGGTATCCATCGCGAACCAACGCCACGGGGCCGCGAGAGGTTTTTTGCTCACGGGAATTCCGCGCCGCGGCGAGTGCGTCGCCGTAGTCTTCGATCGAAGCGGATTGGTAAACCATGGAGATCGGTTCAACATCGGGCATTGCCCTCAAACCGGCATCATTTTCACCCTTTGCATCGGTCGCAGTGACGGTATTAAACATCACCTCATCCACCATTGGCATCGGCATGTCTTTTTGCATCCACGTACTGTTCCCCCGAATACCGTAGCAATAATTGTCTTGCATAGTTTTGGGTGGATTTGCCGCAAGCCATTCCTCCGTAGTGACGGCTTCACGGTCGCCGTCAACAGCGAATATGTCGTCATCCTCGAGAAGCGGTACACCATTCTGAGAAAACTGTTCGGCAAGATAATCGGGGAGCTTGTCCTCTTCGAGCGCCACGAGAGAATAGGTTTCATCGATAAAACCCAACGCGGCCGCCGTCGAGCGCGGCATCGATTGCGCCGTCGGGGTTAGATACGGTGATCCACCGATCAGGCGGGCATATTGCATGCCGTCCGCCAAAGTCACCACTTGCGGTGTTTCATCGTAGGTCGCAAGTACCTCGCCGCTTCGTCGCATGATCTTCCAGCTAATTTTCGTTTCAACCCGACGATCGCTGAAGATATGCTTTTGGGTCTCGCGTAGGAGGCCGCAACCGTTCGAAGCGTTCTCGGCAGGCATAAGGACGTCGAGCGTACATTCGTTCACCCCGTTGCTGAGTGTCGCTTGGACCATCAGGTCCGGGTTGTAGTCGGAGAAAATTGTGCCTGGATTTACCCCCGGCCAATAGATGCTTTGTGCCGAAGGTGGAATCGCCAGATCTAGACCCGCGCCCACCACGTGCGTGGACAACATGCTCACCGCTATGGTGGAATCCAGGTCAACAGGTTGCTCCGCCACCCATTGGCTGATTAGTCTCGGACCGGCGGTGAGCATCAGCAGGTGGCGTATCGCCTCGCTTTCTTGGTCGAACAAAGCGATCGCGGCGCGAAGCGCGTTTTCGAATTCCTCGAACGCCTTTTCTTGATCTACGGTCAAATCATACGACGGAGCGGACGTGGTTTTTGGGGGGTCTACGATTGTAGTGGCGGCGAGGTTTTCAAGATACGCAGTCATTTCGTCGAAGGCGCTACTTCCGGGGCTGTCAAGTTGGAAGGTGATCCGTTCGCCGCTCTCCTTGTCGATGATCAGTGCCGCACGCTTGTTTGCGGCGTCCAGCGTTTCGAGAAAAGCTTTAAGAAGTTTGGATTGCTCTACGATTTGGCGAGCGTATTGGGCTAGAACTTCGGGGTGGTTCCATCGCCACAGAATTACAAAATCCTCGGCAAGATAGGTTTGTGCCAATGCCGCCGAAGCGCTCATCGTGGTAACGTGGAGCATCTGCCCCGCGAAATCGTTCGTGGAGAAGTTCCCGATGTAAAAACGGGAGCCTTCGGTGTCGGCCTCAAGCACCGGAACGACATGAGATATGCGGTCCCCCGTTCCTCCATAAGGTCTTAATGAGTAGCCGGCGGCATCGAGCGGCGCAAATTCGCGATTGTCCAGGAGGATAGGCTCCGCGGACGTTTCTATGCGGTAGGACTCAACCCCCGGACCGCGGCGTATCGATACCTCCGCTCCCTCCGTGAATGCATGGGGGTAGAGGATCCTGTTTACTCCATTGACGGCAAATGCGGGAATGAGATATCTAAATCGTACTTTGCGCGTCTCTCCGAACGTTGCCGGGAAGATCGAAATGTCATAGTTGTCATCTTGTATCAACTCAAGGAGCACGGGATCACGAGGCGGCGGGGGAGCGTCTGCGTCCCGATCAACCACATCTTCATATTCAGCCCGCGCAACTTCGGCGGTCTTGAGTTTGCCCTTGAGTATATCGCCTTTCCACCACGTAATGAGGCCCACCACAACCGATTTGTCTACAAGGTTGAGGTTCCCCACGATTTCGAGGGCGTTTTTAAAGGAGTCGGGTTCGGTTCCGCCTACCCGGAATACCCACTCAAGCTCGACATCGAGATAGTCCGGATGCACCGTAATACGATACCGTTCTTCTTCGATTAACGCGGTTCCCGTCCAAGCCGATCCTTGTGTCGATTGACTGCGAAACAAACCGTGCTGATCACCGATACCCCGCGCGGAGTTTATCAGCAGACAAATTGTCCCAACCGTGATTGCCAATCTTTTCATGGAGTCCATCCTTTGTGAGTGGTGGAAGACGCTTAGACATTAACACTGTCGAAAAAATTAGTCTTTGGGATCACAAAAATGAGCATGTTTTCCCAAAAAGCGCATTCGGTTGAATACGGGCTCCATACGGCAGTCACAGACTTTACGCTTTTTTGATGTGTTTATGTGGCAGGTGAACGGGTAGTGCGCCGAGGTCGTTTCGTCGCGGGTCGGAGGTAGTCGTGGATAGGTACCCCTTTTTTTGTCGGGCGCCCCTTTTGTATATTGGCGCGGATCATCGAAAAGTTGCTCACCGTGTGGGGTGAACGATGTATATTGAGCGCCCGGGGGCGGAAGCCGCCCGGGTGGTTACTAATTTTTGTTTTGATGGAGTGAGACATGTCGTACGAGAAAATCACCAAGGACATTCTGGTTCGCTATGAGGGTAATCCGGTACTGAAGCCGGATGATTTCCCCACAAAGATGCGCGCGGTCTACAACAGCACCGCCGTTAAGACTGAAGACGGGCGCTATGTCATGTTCTGTCGAGTGAATCAGCTCAATCACAAGACACTCCTGTGGGCGGCGGACAGTACCGACGGGCTTGACTGGACGCCTCGTTCCGAGCCGTTCGAAATGCCGAATGATCCGGTTTGGAACGAAGCCGCAAGCACGGTGTACTACGATCCGCGCATTACCAGGATCGACGGCGAGTACAAAATTTTGGTTGCGGTGCAAAGCACCAGCGAGTGCCGTGTGGCCATGTTTCGCTCCAATGACCTCAACGAAATAGAATTCGTCAACTACCTTGGGGCGCCCGACAACCGCAACATGGTTATCTTTCCGGAGAAATCAAAAGACGGTCGCTATATGCGTTTGGAACGGCCCAATCTTCCCGCCAAGGGCGGAAAAGGGGACATTTGGCTCTCTCATTCACCCGACCTTATCCATTGGGGAGATGCGCGGCGTGTGTTTAGAACCTCTCAGGCGTGGAATTACACCCTTGGTGGCTTGGGGCCTTCAACGGTACCCTATCGCACCAGCGAGGGGTGGCTGATCATTTTTCATGCGATCATGAACAACTGCACCACCCGCGAGTACTCGGTGGGAGCCGCGCTCTTGGATTTGGATGAGCCCTGGAAAGTCTTGCATTTCACCAAGCATCCTATTTTATATCCGCGGGCCGACTACGAGATGACGGGTCTTGTGGAGCATGTTTGTTTTCCGTGCGGTAAGATTGTCGAAGACGACGGTACGGTCAAAGTGTATTACGGCGCCGCGGATACCGTGCAGTGTGTGGCGACCGGCACGCTCGACGATATATTATTCGCCTGCAAAAATTGGTAGGAAACACCACCGAATCGGCGGTGGGGCGCAACACCCGCCGCCGACCTTTTCTAAAGATCACCTCGATTCGGTGGGGTGATTGAGCGATCGATGCGCTGTCAACGGATTTCATAATAATCGACAACGAGCGGTGACGCTATACGCGGAGTGCCGGGAGGCATGTTGTGAAATGCATTGTACATCGTGTCGTAACCGACGTCCCGAAATGGTTTCTGGTAGGCGGTCCAATATCCTCTTCTGGTGCCGTCCGGCATATTAGTCACCTTTCCGTAATGGTATTCTTCGTTGTCGATATACATACTTCGCCACATGTTTACTTGTGAGCCGCGCCATTTTCGGGTTGCGCCGGGGCTTTGCCAATCCTCATAAAGATAGATGGCGAACGCTCGCTCCAAAGGTATGCCGGCGTCTACGTGCCAATGATAATAGTTCGGATCATAGGGGTCGTTGTATGAAGCCGACGGCCACTCGCGGGTTATGCCCGTCATAACGCAATAATTTGTCGTCGTATTCGAAGCGGGACGGCCCGCGGCCGTGGCGCCGTAATGATCGTCGCCGTAGTCGATGCTCCAGGCATTGGACAAACAGCCGTGGAAATCAGCGATGATTGCCGAGCTTTGTACGGGCGAAGTTCGGTTATAATCTCCCCACACATAGATCGGTACATTGGTGGCGATGGTCAGGGGGCGGCTGAGACTGTCGCCGTTCATGAGAATGTAAACGTCGCGAATACCCTGACTCGTATCTCTCCCCCCCTCATAACGAACCGCAGCGTTGAGGGTGTCCCACGTTCCCTCCAAGAACAGAACCATACCCGTGCCGTCGTCGGGATAATAGACGTCGAGCGAGCAACACAGCGCTCCGACGTCGATATAGCCCACGCTCATCCACTCTCGCATCCAGTAATCGTAATAGGCGTCGTCGGGGATAGCCGGATTGGTTATGACCGTGTCCAGGTCGACAATCGGATCGAGAAGCGCCGAAGAATACGGCGACGGAACATCGGAGGCGCCGGAGGTGTTTTCGCGCCATTGGTACGAAAACACACCGCCCGTCCATTGCTTGCGAAGAATCAGGTCCGCTTTATGTACCATTTTGTGTTTGAAGAGTGATTCGTTGTCGTAGCCGGCCATGTACCGCCCATACTCGTCGTGATCCTTTTTTTGTATGAGCACAACGGGCGGAAGGCCTCCAACGGGAAGCGTGAGTCGCGGGACTTCTTCGCCTTCCGCGACTTTTCCGGGCGGTTCCGCATCGGGCCAGTAAATATCCGTGACGGGAGTAAATTCGGAAACGCCGGTTGCGGTAAGGCGCGGCAAAAGGGTGTCCCCTTCCTTGCACGTAAAGCTGGCTTTGGGTAAATCGGCTTTGTATGATTCCCTGAAGTAAATGTGGCAGCAGGAAGTGACCCAGTCGTGAAAATTTATTTCTCGAGCGGACACTTCGGTAAAAAAATTGTTGAAATGCATTCGTCCCTTGAATTCGTAGAGCACTCCCTTGCCGAGGATATGCTCCCAGGTCCCCTCCATGAAGCGCTCAAACTGAAATATGGGATACTCTTCGAACCGTATGCGCTGCATGATGACAACCTTACTGAAGAGATCCTGGTGTACGGTCGTTTCCAGATTGCCGTAGTAGGTGTAGGTAAGCAGATCAAAAAGTCCTCGCGTCGCTTTCAATTCCAGAACCCCGTTTTTTCGCTCCATCGCCATTTTGACTTTCGCCGTATGATCGAGAACTTCGAAAGCGAAGGTAGTGTCGGGAAGGGTACCGACGGTGATGCGGTTGGCGGCCATATTGACGACGGCGGATGCCGCCGCCTCGGCGGCATAGCGTGTGCGGGCTCGTTTTCGTGAGTAGATGGAAGAGACCTGTGAAGATCGAACCGTCGTTATCAGATTGACGCCGACGGCGCAAATGGCGACCAGAACCACCAAGGCCGCCAGCAACACATACCCGTTGCCGTTTCCGGCAACTCGCTTGAACGTGGTTGCGCTTCCGCCGCATTCCGAATCGCGTAGTTTTTTCATATACGTCCTCTTCGTATTCCAATGGTGGTGTTTAATGCGCGCTCGATATAGCGGTCTCCGCTTACTGAATCGCCCGCCGTCACTTCGACTCTCACGCGCGACGGTTTTAGGCCCCACGGAAATGATTTCGAGAAGCTCGTTGCGTTGCCGGCGGCGGTGGTATCGTAAGACACGTTGAATTCGTCGACACCCAGAGCCAGAAGGTCGCCGTTTTGCCCGGGGGACCACTCGTTCGATACTAGGAGTGAATCGGCGTGCAAAAATATCCGGTGTATAGTCAGCGGAAATAGTTTGGTCGCTCCGGCTATATCGAAAAGCGAATCGACGGTTACGGTTTTACCGGTTGTATCTACCGCATTTACTTTCGCAACCGAGTCCACGCCTCCTTCCACCCAGACATAGGCGACGCCGTCGAACGCCCCCACCGTCGCGGGATCCACCGGAAGCACGCCGTCGGTTGTGTCATTGTTGAGTGCGTCAAGCACCTCGGCTCCTATGCCGTCTATACTCTTGAAAAGCGTAATTCCATTGCCGGTGCTGTCCGGAAAAATCCCCGCGACATCTTCGGGAAGCCCGCCGGCGGCCGACAGAACATGAGCGCGAATGCGGGAGGTGACGAATTCAACGGTTTGCTGTACCTCACGCACGCTGCGCTGTTGAATGTTTTGCTTGAATGCGTTAACGAAGAGACCGTAAGCGGCGCTTATGATTATCGCGCCGACGGCGACCGCGGTTAGAAGCTCGACCAGCGTAAATCCTGCTTGCGCGGTTCGCCGGTTTGTGTAAAAGCCGGATCTTACGATTTGTGTCGAAACAACGTTCGGCTTGGAGTGAAGGGAGTTCGGCGGATCCTGGTTTTGCATCCTTAAGCGGCGAATCAGTTTGCATATTTTCGACCATAAGAGGGGAGGGGAAGCAAAGACGTCATTCAATCTTTTCTGCGCGATAATCACTCAACAGTCTCCTTGTTAGTGCGTCTCGGGCGGCAGCGGCCGACGAAATTGCCGACCGTTGCATTCAATGACGGCGATTTCCTCCTCACTTGAGCGCCGAGAAAGACTCGAAAGCATGCGACGGCTTCTATTTGGAAAAGCATCCCGAGGTTTCATAGTGTCTACCTCGTGAGACGAGTACCGCCAAATGATTATCGGCGCTTGCGGTATCCTTGACGCTTATCATACGCAACATGTCGCGGTTCATACCCGGCAGGATCGCATCCGCTTCGCTCTTGGTAAGTTGGACGACGGCTACCCTGAGGGCCGTGCCGTTGGGGTGTGTGACAATCACTTGGTCGGTACTGTCCAAAGCTTCCAGTTCGAGGGTCGCCACCGAATCGAGCACTTCGGTCATTGCGACGGTCGCTTCCATGTAGCGTCGGGTATCTTTATTGGTGGCGGAAGCGGGATAGGCGGTTCGCATATAAAGGAGGGCGGCGACACCTACGACCACCAGCCCAATCAATACTTCAAGCATCGTCAGCCCGTCGTTGTCGGTTTCGTATCGTTGTGCAGCCATTTGGGTTTTCCTTTAGAATAAAGTTTAATTCGGAAACCAGCATAATCGTTACCGTCGGGCAATAACTTTACCGGTGGAAGCAATTACGTCGATTACCGTTTCTTTCCCGCTTTCGTCGAGCACCACGACCGAATAAGTAATCCCTAGAGCCACTGAACCGTCGGGGGCAAAACAGATTTCGGTGGTGGTGGAGCTGTCCGGGGCGACTATCGTAAGGGATGACCTCCCGCCGAATTTCGCGGTGCGTTCCACGGTCGAATCCGAGCAGGGACATCCTTCGCATACTTTCGCTCCGGCCGTCGAGGAATCGTACGCAAAGGTGTGCGGACTGCTGGACAGGACGGCGCGGGCGACGGCATGCTCCAGAAGCATCACCGCGGTGTCGACGTCGTTGCGTCTATTTACGACGGACATAAGAGAGGGGGTCACCGCAAGAAGACCTAAGGCGGCAATGACCATTACAAGCATCAGCTCGATTATGGTCATACCTTGTTTGTTTACCGTATGCCTGACGGCGCAAGTCATGGGCGGCGGGCCTTCCTTCCGCGGTAATCATCGTCGCTTCGCGCAACCGCGACGCCCCCGGCGGGCTCGGCGGTTGTCGGCGCACACTTTAGCTTTTGGGTACTAGAACGCTTTAGTGTCGCGCTTTATCTATAGTATAACTATACCATCAGAGACGCTTTGCGTCAATGCAGTTTCAGATGGGGGGTGTTCATTACTCGGGACGGAGCCGGTGGATCGCGCGGCAACTATCGCCTTATTGGATAGTAAGAACGGGAAGGTGCGGAGAATGGGCTTTTCACAAGCCACTCTTCGCCACTTGGTCTTTGCGGGGATTAGAGCACGGCCATCATGTCCCGTACTGCGGTATCCAGACCTACGAGTGCGGCGCGGGCGGTTAGAGCGTGCCCGATCGTCAGTTCGGCGATATGCTTGATATCGGCTATGGCGGGTGCGTTATGATAGTCGAGCCCTTGACCGGCACTTACCACCAAGCCGAGCCGCTCGGCGGCCATGGCGGCCGATTCAAGGCGTCCCAGTTCTTCATCCGCGGCTTTCCCGGTTGCATTCGCGAAAACTTCGGTATTGAGTTCAATGTGCGTTGCACCGGTGCGTGCCGCCGATTTTACCTGTTCGACCGCGGGATCGATAAACAGCGATACGGCGACAGTGTGTTCGCGAAGGTTCTCGACAATTTTGGCGAACTCACGCTCTTTTCCACGCACAACCAAGCCGGCGTCGCGTGACCGCTCGTCGGCCCCCTCCGCAACGAGCGTCACTATTTGCGGTATAACATCGAGCGCCACCTGTACCATTTCACTAACGGGGGCTATTATCAAGTTGAGTCGTGTAGTTACGGTTTGTTTTAGAAGATAAATGTCTCTGTCTTGGATATGGCGACGGTTTTCACATAGGTGGGCTGAAACGGCATGAGCGCCCGCAAGCTCGGCGACCGCCGCCGCCTGTATAGGGTCGGGC
>WJJU01000054.1 GCA_014729595.1 Chitinivibrionales bacterium | reverse complement strand
GGCATCTCTATGATACGAAAGGGTGGACGGTCCGGGAACGCTTTCTGAAGAACATGCAACGACACATTGTAAACGGGAATGTCGTGCGCCGTTGTTCCCTCGGCCGTTCCGCCGTGAGCGTGACCGTGGAAGACGGCGGCGGCGCCAAACCAATCGATGGGCTGCTCCAATCGGCTGGAGCCCATAAATGGGAATATTTCCCTCGGCTCCCCTTCGATAGTACACGCGACCGGCGAGTAATGCATGAATACAACCCGCTTTTCATTCTCGAGCCTCGCCAGCGCCGATTCCAATTTGAGGGCTTCATCCACCGCTTCCTGTACAAAATCTTTAATCGTGCTCTCTCCCCACGCTTCGAGCTGAAACCTGCCGAACCCACCCGCAAAGCCTTTCAATCCTACAAAACCAACCCCCCGCACCTCGCGTACGTCACCATCGAGCACCGCCACGCCCGCATTTAAAAGAGAGCTTTCCACTTGCTTTTCAGCACCATTCTCGAAATCGTGATTTCCCAAAACCGCCATAACGGGGATATTCGCCAACGCACTCAGTTGCTCGGCCAGAATATGGGCCTCTTCAACCGTACCTCTATGAGTAAGATCACCGCAGAGTAACAAAACATCGGCCTCTTTCGCAGCACGGGAAAAAAGCGATTTTACAAAATCCCGATTCTCGTGACCGCAGTGAATATCCGCCACAGCCGCAATGCGTAGCGTGCTCGCCATCAGGCATTCGCCTCCTTAGCTCCGATCATGATTGCGCGATTCGCCGTACGCTTCCCTCAGAGACTGTTTGAGAAGCTCTTCCTATCCACAACCGGCCACGACCGGCGGTAGCTTCGTTGGCTTCGACGGCCATATCACGAAGAATATGCTCCCCTTTAACCGCCATTGCAAACACCATACCACCACTCGGCTCGAACACCAACATGTTTTAGGAACTTGGCTTTTATTTGCCCTTATGCACGCACAACGCGATTCCGCCCACTCTCTTTCGCGCGGTAAAGAGCATCGTCGACACGCTTGACAAGCATTTCGGGGGTTTCATCGGGGGTGAAGCAGGTTACGCCGAGGCTTATGGTCACCGAAAGATTTCGCACGGCCTTGTTCGCTCCGACCTTTTGCCGAATCCGTTCCGCTACAACCGCAGCGCTGTCGAGCGCCGTTTCAGGCAAAAGGATCGCAAACTCTTCACCACCATAGCGAAAAGCTTGATCGATTCGCCTAAGCACCCCGCGAACGGTCCGAGACACCATCTTCAGTACTTCATCGCCGACCTGGTGGCCATAGGTATCGTTAAATTTTTTGAAATGATCGATATCGAAAAGAATCATGGAAAGCGGCCGCCCGTAGCGACGGGTTCTGTCGATTTCGGCCCTTAGAAGTTCCTGGAACACACGGTGGTTTAAAAGCCCCGTCAGGCCGTCGGTCCGAGCCAGGTCTTCTTGGCGTCGAAGGTATGCCGCACGTTCGAGTGTCATAGATGCCTGAGCGGCCGCCAGACCCAGCACATTGACGTTGGCTCGGTCGTAGACGACATCCGCCGGCCCTACCGTCACAATAACCCCTCGAAGCATGTTGGCATAGCTCAATCCGGCCATACAAAGTGATCGGATCTTGTAATCCGGCCACGACCATCGCTTTTCGGCATGGACGTCGGGAATAAGCGCACTCCCCTTGGGGTACGCCGCGACTAAGTTACGAAGATATATGAGGCCGGAGCCTGGATTGCCGGCCAAGTGGAAGTCGGGCGGGTTTGCGAACACCGGCCGGGGAATACCATCCTTGTCCCGAATCGCAATGACGCAGCCGGCGCATTCATATAGCTTTGGGATGGCCCCGCATACTTCGGAGAGTATGCTCTTTTCGGTAAGCGTTTTTTCAAGCAGGCGAGCAATTCGAAAATTTGTCTCGAGACCACTCAACGCCCGCCGGCTCTGGGCCATAAGCAAGAGGCGCTCGAGCCCCGAGCACAGAAGCGGCACAATTGTCTCGAGCATCTTTTTTCCGGTGTCGGCGGAATCCGGGTCAATATTCGCCAAGCGAATAATTCCCCGGTCCCTGCCCTGCAGCACCAGAGGAGCACACAACAAATTATACTCGGCGGGATCTTGATTTAGCTGAATATAGTCGGTCCGAGCTTTTAGATTGGGAATCCATAAAACGCGACGCTCCATGAGCGCATCCCCCATTAATGTTCCGCTCAGCGGAAGCCCGGGGATGAAACCGGCTTTATAACCTTTGCCGTAGCCGTACCGAAGATTTGCGCCGCCGGCGTTGAGCAGAAAAACCCCATAGTAGCGCGCTTTGATATGACGCGACAAAAGGTCGAGTGTTTGCTTGAGCACATCATCAAAGGTATCGGCGGTCGCAAAAAGCGCAGAGAGTTCAACATATAAATCGCGTTCGCTCTTGTAAGCATTGAGCCGTGCGCACTGCTCACGATACGAGGCTATCGCGGCATCTTGACGAGCTATCTTTTCCTCCAGCTCCCGTATACGCCCGATCTCGGTACCGTTTTTCGCCACAATCCCCTTTCCTACGGATGAATAATAGCAAGGAGCAATGAAAATGAACCACCCCAGCCCACGGGTCGATTACGCATAGGACCGCGGACCAAACACAATCGTGCCGAGTCGTACCATAGTGCCGCCCTCTTCGATCGCTACCCGGTACGAATCAGACATGCCCATCGATAGAGTTTGTATATTCGTGCGGGGAATCATTTTCTCACGAAGTCGTTCAAAGATCCCCTTTGTGGTACGAAAGTACGGGCGCATATCTTCGGGATCGTCCAGGAACGGTCCCATGGTCATCAGTCCGCAAAGACGCAGGTGTGGCAACGTGGCGACACCGCGCGCCACTTGTTCAACGGCATCGTAGTCCGCGCCCAAGCCCGATTTGGAAACTTCCCCCCCGCTGTTGATCTCAATCAATATGTCGACCGTGCTCTTACCCGCGGCTTCAACCCGCTTATCAATAGCTTCGGCGGCGACAATCGAATCAACCGTCTGGATCGTATCCACAACTGGCAGCACTTTATTGATCTTATTTTTCTGAAGATGACCGATCATGTGCCACCGAACCCGCGAAGCGAGGTTTCCGAGTTCGTCGTGCATACTCTCGGCTTCCTGGACATAATTATGCCCGACATCGGTAGCTCCGGCTTCAATCGCTTCGGAAACTTCCGCCGCCGTCCGCGTCTTGGCCGCCAATACAATTGTCACATGATCGGGAATCTCTTCACGAAGGCGTCTGTAGTTTTCGGCAATGCTCATACAATACGCACCTTGGAATGTTTGGTATTTGCGGTCGGCCATGTTCGTTTTTTTGCTTGTCAAAGTTATCGATATCGGTGAATTAAAGAATTGGACACAATGAGGAAAAGTAAAACGCAGCACTCATTGAATTGATTAATCCCCCAGCCCATCTCACCGCACGTTCCATATCAACACACCCTTACACGCCCGGCGTTGTTATAGCCCTGGGCGTAAACACGACCCCGAATGTTAGCTTGAGCGCCGTGTAATCATTACTGAACTTCCCCCTCACCTCAAGAAAAGCACGTTGCGTTGGTCCGAGAGGAAGATCGGCGCCGGAAAAGAGATTCAATGCCACGCTTCCCTTCGTTTGATCTTTGCCGGGCTCCCATTCCTCATGATACAATATCGGCGCCAGTCCGACACCAACAAATGGGCGCACTTTGATATGCTCGTCTATCGGAATTAGATACCGACCGTCTATATTAAATGCTATCTCGAATACCCCCAGCTCCTTACGGTAATACCAATCATCGCGTTCATCGACACCATACCACATCTCGATGTTGGGGTAAATGTCGAGTGCACCGGCGCCTTCGAGGTTAACGCGGATTAGAGCATGCGCTCCTATCCCGACGCCGGCACCGATAGGATTAGCGGCCACGAAACTCAGTTTTGCGCCGGCTCCCGCAAACGTGGCACTCTGCGCCGCGGTTGGAACAAGGGTGAGCAGAGCCACAAGGGCGATACGTGTCCGGTATCCCTTCGTAGACCGGTTCATCTG
>WJJU01000585.1 GCA_014729595.1 Chitinivibrionales bacterium | reverse complement strand
GTTATACGCCACCAATGCCAGCACTCGCCCACTGGCCGGCTCAATTGCCGCAATCGCGCCATACTTCGGATGATAGCGCCTAAGGAGACGTTTGCCTGTTTCCTGAAGAGGTGGCATGAGGCTGTAGTGGAAGACGGCGTTTCGGCGACGCAGCTTGATTGTGTCGGGCATGCCGTCGAGCCGTGGTGGTGATTTCCCGAGAATTTGCTTTATCGCCTCGCGGTCCAGCGTCCCTTTGAGACCGAGCTTCCGGTCAATCGATTTTCCGGCCCGTGATGACGGTTTCCGAGCCGCCGTTTCCGCCGACTTCACCGCGGATGTTTCGGCACCGACCGAGTCGGTGAGAGCGGGCCGTTCATCCGCCGTCGACGGTTCTCCGCGATCCACGCAAAGGCGTGCGGCGACACCGCCCGCAACGAGGAGCATCAGCAGTCGTATGCGCCCCCGTCGCGGGATAAAAAACCGAGGTCTGTGATAACCTTTCCTGGCTCTCTTAAGAAGCGGTGATTGTTTCTGCATCGACTGCATTTTTTTTAGAATGCCAAGCCCGCGCTCACGGTCACACTGTTGTTTTCAACCAACTCGCCGTTTTCATCAAGCTGCCAACCGTAACGAGTATCCCAAATGATCGAGGCTCCCGGCGTCACTTCCACGCCGAGACGATATCCCCAATAGGTATTGGGTGTCCGCTCGAAAAACATTTGATCGTACACGGGCTGATCCCACAGAACGGTGCCGTCGGACTTGTGCACGTATCCCACGACAGTTCGCTGGATCTGCGTTTTCCGAAAGTAAATTTCGGCCATGTTGAGTTTTGGTACTTTCTCCAGCAAAACGGTGCCGATACGACCGTTGGCTTCAAACCGCTGATCGAGATCGGGGTCGGTGCCTTTACCCAACCGCTGGTAGGCCGCCGAGGCGATAAAAATATTGAAAACATTCATGCCGGCCTCCCCAAATACGCCGTTGAGCGTTGCATCCTCCAGCGAGCTTTCTTTAACCGTGATCGGATTGCGCGACAACCGCTCTTCCAGGTAATATCGATCAAAATAACCCGGCTGGAACATACCCTGAATGCGACGATACTCAACCCGTGCCCAGAGGGGACCGACGGTCAGCGCTACGCCGGGGAAACCGAAACCCCATCCCTTCGTATCGACCGTGTCCCTGGTGTCGTCTTCATTGTCGACGCTTATACCCGTATGGCCGTAAGCATCAAGCTGAAGCATCCGCGAAGTAATCAGCGGGACCCCGACATCGAAACCGAGGATCGAGTATCGGTCTCGGGCATTTGCGGCCCAGCGATTCTCGTGACGCACGATTGTGTCATATTCTCCATTTACTATTAAGCGTTGGCGCATAATTTCCGGGAGCGAATCACCATTGCTGGCAAGATAATAGTTTTCTTCCTGCCAGGATCCATCGACAATGCCGTCAGCGTCCTTGTCGGTATCCGGTCCGGTCAGACGATAATCCCATTCCCTTGCCGGTGCATACTGATTCCAATCGTTAGCATAGGTAACTCCAACACTCGCCCGCTTCAAGATTGGCACTTCGGTGGGTTTGAGCGGCCTAACCGCCAAGCGTCCCGCCACCACGCCGCCGTCGTTTTGAACTTCCAGAAAATCCGCCACCATCGTTTGAAAGGTTATCCCAATCGGCGAAATGTTATTGAGTTCGAATTGAAGGCCCATCAGTTTTTCGTCGGGATAGTTGAGCATGTTACTGAACCCGTTCACAATAAAACCGTATGCGAACGTTACGTTGTCCAACGCCATGACTCGCGCATAGACCGGATCGCCGGGATGATTGAAACGGACATAGCGAATTTTCCGCGCCAAGGACTTGGCCCAGTTATCTTCACTAAAATCCCATCCTTTGTCCGAGATCTCCCCTTGAGCGTTGAGAAACAGCTCAATATCGAAACAAACGCCAAAACGCCAGATCGGGACATCGACCGCGAAAGCGATTCTGGTCCACTGCTCGTCACCCACCGTTGCGGTTCCTGCGCCGATCTCCCAGGTCGGCTTGTCCTTTTCACGCCCTTTGCCTGCCGGCCCTTCCGGCGCCAAGCCCGTGGATTCTTCCCCCCGAGTCGCCGCGGACTCCGGAGGAGTTCCCGCCGTTTGATCAGCAACTGCGGCGTCCTCCGCTTGTTCCCGCTCTTCGGCTTGCTCTTCGGCTTTTTCTTCGTTATTATCAGCGCCCCGCTCTTCTTGCACCTCCTCGTCTTCCATCACCCGCTCCGTCGTGGTTGTATTTGCGGCGACGGAAACGGCCACGGCACCGACCTCTTGCCCTTCGGCACCGGCCTCGGCGAGAGCCGGTTTTGCCGACAAACCGCTCGACTCTTCCCGAACAATTTCCATATCCTGCTCATACACCTCTTCCGCGGAGTCTTGCGCAACCGTCGCGGTGCCTTCCGCGGGCATAGATGCGGTTTCAGCGATTTCCGTCTCGTCAGTCACACTTTGTGCCGTATCAGATACGGTCTTCCGATCCGCGACAACCTCATCGTCGTCCGCGGGCATATCAACCCGCTCTAATTGCACTCCGGACCACTCAGTGAGGGTTTGAACCGCATTCGGAGGAAGCTCTTGCCGAGCGAGAGATCCGGTTTGTGCATTGAATGTGCCGAAAAAACCGGGACGAATATCGAGCGCTTTTCCATCGGGAGCGGTCATTCGCATGCCACCGCGCAAAACGGCAACACGCGGTTGGCCGTCTTTGCCCACTTTCACCGCCGCGGCAGTACCGATTGGTATGAAAGTGCAGCTTCCCGCATTGATCCTGAACGGCGCAGCACCATCCTCTTCGTGCCGCAAAAACACCTGTCCCTCAAGCAGCTCCAACTGCACGAGGCTGTCGGTTCCATTCAAAACGACGGTGCACGAATCTTTGAGAAGAAGCGTCGTTGCGGAATCAAGCTGAATTTCGGCGGTGTGCGGAGCCGGCACGACCAGGGAATCGCCAAAATTCACCTTTCCATCGCTCATCTTCTCCCATGCAGTAGCCGCACTCGGCTTAATCAACGCCTCCCCCGATTCGACGGAAAAGGCGAATGGCGCGGCGATACCTTTGCCTAGCATCGTCCCCACCATTAGAGCGAACACACAACTACCGATACGCATGCGATACCCCCTCAAGAAATGAATTGCCAATCTCTATCTATCGTGCACCCAAACCGCCCTCGACCTCTTTGGAATCTAATGTCGAGCGCGGGAATAACACTTCGCCCCCCACTAAATGCCGGTAACGACGAGAACCAATGAAGAAGTGTTGCCGATGTCGTGCTCTACGAAGTATTCGACGGAAAATGGTCCTTCATCTCGAAAATGGTTTCCGAACGAAGTCAGAGGGTATTATCGCTCCGAGCACCATAGCCGTTAATAATGCCGGCGAGAGCCAATTTTTAGATCGGATTTCGCCAAACGGTGGGGTAAACGGATATCGTGCACCGAGCAACCGGTCCGTCGAAATGGGCATGAGACAGAATTTCCGCCTTAGCCGTGCTCCCTTTCCCGAGAAACGACGGCGGCAACCAAACCCATCCCGCGCGAGAGCCCTCCACTATTAAGATAGTTCTTCAGCCAACGGGGGTCAAGCCGAATCGCTCGGTTCGAGTGCTCTATCCAACCACGGCCCTATCCTTTGCCACGCTTCTTCGACGGAGAGTGCCCGAAGACTTGCGGAGGGATCCACGTCCGGCGGAACCGCACGGTTGCCTACATTTTCCGTTGTCCAGATTGGAAATCCTTTCATGGGCTTACGCACCACCAGCGACCGCCGGCCCATGGGAGCATTTCGCCGTTCATCGGTGGGACCGAATATTCCGACGGTGGGGACATCCTGACACGAGGCTATATGCATCAGGCCCGAATCATTGCAGACGGCAAGCCGTGACAAGCACAGAAGAGCCGCGGTTCGCCGGAGCGACACGGGCTCGACCACCATGTGTTTTTCGCTCATCGCCTCGGCGACCGCACGCTTGAGGCCGTTTTCATCGGGGCCGCCGACAAGCAATGCGGCGGCATCGAGTCGACGACACAATTTGTCGGCAAGATATCCAAAGCGGGAGGCGGGCCAGCGCTTGGCCGCCATGCCGTGGTCGGCGGATGAGCCGGGATGGACGGCGACGGCGTTACGGACATCGTGTCGCCGAAGGAATTGCCGCGCCCAGTCAAGATCCGCTTCGTCGCAAAGTGAGGGGAATTCGTACTCTACCGTTCCGGGCCTTTTGCCCGTAACAAACGCAACCACGGCAAGGTTATTGCGCACGTCATGGGCGCTTTTGTCTACCGGGGCGCGACTGGTGAGCAAAAACGGCAGTGTATGCACGGGATGGTATGGGTAGTCAAACCCATACCGTCGCGAAATCCCGGCTAAAACCGGCAGGGCGTTGTACATCCACTTGTTGCCGGGAAAAAAATTAATTGACGCATCAAAACGCTCTTTACGAAGTTCCGCGATCACCCCGGCCCGCCGCAACGGCTTACCCTTCATTTGGGTCGGATCAAACACATGAACACCGTCCCATAATGGGTCTCCACGAGCGAAATCACGAATTCCCTCGCGAAGCCCCAGCAAATGAAGCGACCAGTGAGGTTCGAGCCTTTTCAGCACCCGACAAGCCGGGTAGAACATGAGGTAGTTGCCAATGCCGATCGGGCAGACACAAAGTACTTTCATTTTTCGATCTTCGGACTATTCGAGCCCTCCTCACAAACACTCCCACGCCGAAGGCGGGCGGGGCGGGCTCTCTTGCATCAATGTTCGAACGTCGGACACGCCTTGTCTTGGTCGTTCTTACGTCTCGTACTCAAACCCATCGCGCTCCGCCCCCGTGAGTCCGTATTTATTGGATAAGTTCCAGTCATGAGAAGCCGCGTGCAGCCTTCAGCCGACTACTCCAGCGACTCCCGGATCGTATAGTACTTCGCCGGGAATGCATGAGTAATCATTTCGCCGATCAGCCCTATGGATATAAACTGTATGCCCATGATTATCGCGCCGACCGACAGCAACACCAGCGGTCTGACGCGCATTACACCCGTGAGCGCCCATTGTATACCAAAATACGCCAGAATGGCTCCACCGGCCATACCGAACAAAATTCCCAAAAGGCCGAAAAAGTGCAAAGGGTTCTTCAGGTAACGTCGCAGAAACATCAGCGTTACAAGATCCAGAATCCCCTTGGCAAAGCGGCTGATTCCGTATTTCGACCTTCCGTATTTCCGCGGATGGTGCGGGACCGGAATTTCGGTAACACGGAAGCCGTCCCAGTGCGCCAATACCGGCAGATAGCGATGGCGTTCGCCGTAAATGTCCAAGCTTTTGGCTGTTGCCGCCCGGTAGGCTTTGAAACCACAATTGAAATCATGAAGGTCAATGCCGGAGACTTTCGAAGTAAATGTGTTCCAGACCTTAGAAGGGAGCGTCTTGTTAAGAGGATCGTGGCGTTTCTTTTTCCAGCCGGAAACCAGATCGTAGCCTTCATCGAGCTTGGCGACCATAGCGGGGATAGCCTTGGGATCGTCCTGCAAGTCGGCATCCATAGTCACGATAACATCCCCATCGGCATGTTCAATCCCGGCCCTCAAAGCCGCGGCCTTACCGTAGTTCCTTCCGAACTTATAGACTTTCACTTTCTCGCCATACATTTCCCTCAGCTCACCACACGTGGCGAATGAACCATCCGTGCTTCCATCATCGACAAACAAGATTTCGTATTCTTTTCCCCATTCAACCATCACTTCATCGATAGCTTTGGCCAACAAGGGAAGGCTTTCACGCTCATTGAGCAGAGGTACAACAACAGATATCTTCATACAGGTTCTTTCATGGGGGCGGTACGCACGCGACTAAGCACAAAAAATACTCCTCCCGCAAGGCTTGCCACAATTCCCACCAAGGACGCCAAAAACTCCATCACCAATGGGACCTCCGGTGCGTCAGGACTAAAGCCGGCCAACACGAACAGACTTCCGCCGATTCCCTCTTTTACGCCAAACGGCAAAGGAACCAACATGAGGATAGCCAGAATCGGGACAAACACAAAGAAATATTGAAAATTTTGGGCGGTTAAGAGGCCGAGCGAAGCGGCGCAGAGTATGTGGACACCGATCCTCATGGCTTGAATACCTACCGCCAGAAAGCCGACGGGCACGACCACATGGCGGTTATGGACCTCTAAAGCGATACTTTTGAGCATGTCACGAACCATGTTTTTGCAAGGGATCGGCAGCAAATCGATGATTCTAAAAGAAAAACGCTGCACTCTTCGCGAAACAATAAACGCGCAAGTCATAAAAAACAAGCCGAACGTAGCAACAAGCGCAATGACGGCCGTCGCAACACGCCCTTCATCCACAAGCCCACGCTTTAGTAATACCCCGCTTCCAACAATCGCAAAGCAGGCCATGGCCAGCAGTCCCGCGAACCTATCCAGGAATGTGGCCGCAATTCCACCCCGCACGCTCCCGGCGCTGGTCCTGACATAGGTCACCCGCACGGCGTCGCCGGTGACCGTACCGAGCATGAAATTGTTGAAAAACATGCCGATGAAGTACAAGGAGAGGCAACGGCCGAAGGAAAGGTGTACATCCTTATTGGCCAGAAGCAGTCGCCATTGCACCACCCCGAGCACACCACTGAGTAAAAACAGCGTCAACGCCGCCATAAGCCAATGCGGTTGGGCCATGGCAAGGGTTGAAGCTATGCTGCTCCAGCCCAGACGATGTATAATAAAGGCTACGACCGCGCCGGTGACAAGAACCTTTATCAGCGCGGAGGCTACTTTTTTCCAACGACACCCATCAGCCACTCTTCCACCCTTTCGGCGCTTCTGTCCCACGAAAAATGAAGCGCCCATTTTCGACCGTTCAATTCGAACTTTTTGCGCAAAGATTCGTCATCCAAAAGGCGTTCGATACACTCTTCCAAATGCGCTTGATTGTTTTCGGAATACAATAGTCCCGTCTCGCCGTCTTTGACCGAATCACGTAGTCCGGGAGCATTGTTGGCGACAACCGCAGTGCCGCAGGCGCCCGCTTCTATGTTGGTTATCCCCCAACCTTCCTTCAACGAAGTATTCACGAAGATCGTAGCGCGTCGATACAAGTCTATCTGCCGTTCTTCTTCGGTGTATCCTAAAAAGCGAACGCGATTTTCAAGGCCAAGCCTTCCCGCATACGCTTTCAAGGCGGGTTCATGATCACCCGTCCCCGAAATCACGAGCCGGAGATCGCGCCGACCTTTGGATAGGAGCGATTTCAGTGCATCGAGCGCAATCTCCACATTTTTATAACTCTTGATCCTTCCCGCGTACAACAACATGCCCGATTCCTTCGACACGGCCGACGAAGGGCGATAACGATCGGTGTCCACACTGTTCTCAATGACGACAATGCGGCTACGGTCGAATCCACAACCGACCAGTTCGTCCGCTGTGCTCTTGGAAACCGTACAGCACGGAACATTTCGATACCCCCAGCCGGACAAACGTTCGAGCATAAGCACATACGCAGCACAAGGCCAAACGGTAAGTTCAAAGATCGTATTGCCGAAAAGATGATGAAAAAATACGCATGTAGGCACCGAGTGGAACCAGCGCGGGCTGAAGAATGGAATCTTATTCACATCGTCGACGATACAGTCTACCGCTTGCCGTGCCAAGATGCGGCGAGCCAAAAACGGAGCTTCCCAGTTGAATGTAAAGGTATGACCCCAACGCAGTATCTTAAGACCGCCGATTTCTTTCTCTCGTTCCGCCCCGCGAAATGCGGTCGTTAGAAGCGTAACCTGATGCCCCCTGCGAACAAGTCTTGAAAAAATCTCATGAAGATGAACCTCCGCACCCCCACCTTCGGGATGCTCAATATCTCGCCAGTTTATAATCAAAATCTTCATCGGCCGGGCGGGACCTCTACAGTATTCTTTGGTGAAAGCCGTATCATACAGGCAAGGCTTTGTGGCACAGGACTGCATAAAGTTAAATTATACCGGATGGCTATAGTGAAAAATACTTTGCTCGAGGCATATCCTTGCCCTTTATGCGGTTCGGAAGACCGACGGCTGCTATTCGTCGTCAAAGGCTTCACGCTTGTCCGCTGCCGTTCCTGCACGTTGGTCTATGTTAATCCCAGAATCAGGAACGAAAAAATCTACGATATCTATTCGGATCATTACTTTAAGAGTAACGAGAGCGGCTACGATAATTACGAATTAGCCGCCCATCTTCGCGTCCGCACATTCCGTCGCTGGTATCAAGAAATTAAACCATACTTATTGATTCAGGGTGGCCCGGCCCTCGATATTGGGTGCGCCGCCGGCTATTTCCTCGACATCCTGCGCGAGGAAGGATGGAATGCCGAGGGAATCGAACTGGATCCCGAAATGCGTGCGCAGGTTCGTGCAAAAGGGTTCTCAGTAAGCGACAAGCCGATAGAACATTTCGACGGAGACAAAAGATACGATCTTATCACGCTTTTCGATGTTCTCGAGCACCTCCCCAAATTAAAAAACGACGCACGTACGTTGGCGGGGCTTTTGCGCGACAAAGGAACGATCGCCCTTGTTACTCCGGACTTCGACAGCCTGCAGCGCAAGCTTCTCGGTAAACGATGGTTTCAACTGAAGCCTACCGAGCACATCCATTATTTTACTCGAGGTACACTCCGTCGGCTCGCTGAAGAAAGCGGGTTAAAAGTCGTTCACACGGTCAGCTCCGGTCAATATGCCGATCTTTCGTTTCTGCACAATAGACTTGTGCGATATGGATTTCCACACCTTGCGGCCGCATTCAAATCACTGATCAAGGCCGCCGGTCTCAGCAAAATGATGTGGTATGCCGACACCGGTAGTATGCTGGCACTTCTTCAAAAGAAGAATTAATTAAGGGAATATGACAAAAAGAAAGAGCCAAAAAGCCGAGCATCGAAATCGGCAGCAACCGGAACCGCGCATTGCCGATAATCGCACCGGTCTTGGGGATCGGTACTATCTTTCCGCGCTTGCCGCCGCATGGATACTCTTTTATCACCGCATTTTGCTTGGCCAAGCAAGCTTTTGGGAGGATTTGGTTCGTCAGGAATTTCCTCATCGTCTGTTTGTACGCGAAAGCTTGCTTAATCTGCGGTTTCCCCACTGGAATCCCTTTGTATTCGGTGGTATGCCTTTCTTTTCGGCGCTTCATACCGGCGTTATGTACCCATTCAATCTCATCATGTCTTTTATTCCCGCCGGGCATGAAACCTATTGGTACTTTTTGCAGGTAATGATAATCCTGCACCTGCTGTTTGCCGGCATCTGCATGTATTATTTCTGTCGAAGTCGGCACATTTCCCGCGGATCATCATTCATCGGAGCGTTGGGCTACATGCTTTGCGGCTTCTTCATAACTCAAGTCATCCATTCCCTCATGCTCTATATCATTGCCTGGCTTCCCCTTATCATGATGCTGCTTGAACAGGCCCTAAGGCGTCGACGCTTCACCCTTGCCATTGCAGGCGGACTAATCCTTGGTTTGACTATATTTGCCGGACACCCACAAATTACATTCTATGAATTTCTTTTTCTCGGTGCCTTTACGATCTACGTCTGGTTTGATAAACAAGACCGGCAATGGCGTGACTTCGCCATACCGCTCGTCCTATTTACCATTGCCGTTGGTCTGTCGCTTGTTCAAATTCTTCCAACGGTCGAACTCAGCGAGCAATCCGGCCGCATTGGCTGGACCTTTTTGGAAGCATCCGAAGGCTCCCTTAGTTTTCGGCAACTTCTTACGTTTCTCGTACCAAAAATTTTCGGCGCGTGGACCGGTGCACGAACCGGTTCGGCCGCACGGATTCCTCCCTTTTGGCTTAAGGACTCACCCAATAGCGGCTACTATACTTATTGGGAAACCTGTTTTTATACCGGTATTGCTGTATTAATTTTAGGCTTCCTGTATCTTCGGCTTATAAAAAAAAGCCGCTTCGCACAATTTTTTGCATTATGGTGCGGGCTGAGTCTTGCTGTTGCTCTCGGGAATCATTTTTTTGTTTATCGCTTGCTGTTTGATTTTGTGCCGGGGTTTGGTACATTCCGCATTCCCGCACGCATTCTCTTCACCTGGAACCTTCTTCTTCCCGTAGCGGCGGCAACCACGCTCGACAAAATCAATGATCCCACCTTGAGCAAGGATTACCGAAGGCCGATTCTTATCGCCGCCGCCGCATGTACAACATTCGGCCTGTTGATCGGACTCGGGCTCATGCAAACGTTTTGGCCGGAGCTTACCAATAGCCGACTTGCCTCTTTTGCCGCCAAGCAAGGATGGCTACTTAGCCTCAACGCCGGCCTTGTGCTCTTAGTGTTTGGCCTGTACTACGGGAATAGGTTGCCGTCCCGGTTTCTTAGACCCGCTGTGGCCGGCATCCTTGCACTTGATCTGCTGGTGTTCGGCTGGGGTCAGCACATGATTAATGACCAGGGGGCACCGCAACATTTCCGCGAAAACCATCAAATAGCACGCTCACTTAAAGATGAAAGCCAAGATGAACAATTCCGCGCAAACATGCGGCAATTCATACTGGAACCCGACGTCGTTATAAATCGTAAGGGCGGTTTAATGATTCTTAAAAAGAATCAGGGAGCAATCGATAGGGTGGAACTCATCGAAGGTTATAATCCTCTTCAACTCTACCGCCGCCTTCCGCCGCTTAAAAGCGACAATTTTCAAGCACTGCTCGATCTTCTCAACGTCAAATATTACGTGGATCCCGGATTCCGGCCGGGTAATCCCGCGCAACAAAATCCCTTACGCCTTAATCCCACATACATGCCGCGGGCTCGCTTTTTCTACCGTGCCACCGTCCTCGAAAGCGATTCAGCAGTCAAGAAGCGCATGCTCGAAGGCTCATTCGACCATCGCCGCGAACTGCTTCTCTCCGAAAAACCGTCAATCACTCTCCCCCCGCCGGGCGACGACGCCTCTCCCCCGAGCAACCATGTGGAAATTCTCTCGTATGAACCCAATCGCATCGAGATTGAGGCGCAAACACAAGAAAATGGACTCTTATGGCTCAGCGAAATTTGGTATCCGGCATGGAAAGCCTATATTAATGGAGAGTCCACTAAAATTCACCGTGCCGATTACAGTTTCAGGGCCATCGAAATACCGGCGGGAAAGCATCGCGTAGAATTCGTCTATCGCTCAAAGTATTTCCGCTTAGGCGCTCTTCTATCCTTGCTCACGCTTACGGCGGCGGTCGGTGGTCTAGTTTGGTGCAAGATGAAAAGCCCAAAATCAAGCCCCCCGCACTCTAACTCACATAAACACAACTAACGCGGTGTTCGCGCTTTCTCTGCTTCATTGGTATCGGCGGCTAAACACTAATTCACCCTTCGAAGACGTCTCCACCACGGTCCAACCGCCACGGCTTTCACCGCGGCACATCGCGCCTCGGCAGTTGGAAGAGATGTCCGGAAGCAGAGAGTGACAATTCAATCCCGCCTGTAAGTCCCTTACGCCAATGCGCGAAGCGGGATCAGTGTACAGAGAGAAACCTATTCTTAACGGATACCGACGGCTTTGTGTCAAAAGAAAAGGTAGGCCGATTTTGACCTACCCTCCCAATCTCATTACCCAAGCATTCGGGTAACGATTGATTCAAGATTCCAGGTTGAATCAGCCTTCCATTGCCGGAACCGCGGCCGGGCTGTCAACCGACGGCGCCGAATCGTTCTCATTGGGCGGCACCGGCGCTTCGGTCTTCATCTTTTCCATCTCCGCGATCATTCCCGCGGCACGCCTGTCTCCCGGATGAGACTTCTGAAACTGTCTCATGAGATCGATGG
>WJJU01000584.1 GCA_014729595.1 Chitinivibrionales bacterium | reverse complement strand
TGCTCATGGCTCGGACCTGAAATTTCTGATTTCATGCGCAATGGGAGAAAATGAGCATAAGGCGGCGCAACGGCTTGCATCGCGAAAAGCTTTGGCACAAGCGTATTTTCGGCGTGGCGAGTATCGCATGGTTCTGAATAAGTGTCCCGATATTCGTGAACTGTGTGCGCTGTCGCTCAATGCGCTCGGTGAATACGACCGTGTCCAATCCGAATACCGTGAGCAGACCCACGCCGTGGCCGAAGCGTACGTAATGCGAGCGTTGGATCAAGCCGCTCGCGGAAAGTATGAGGCGGCATGTGAGAAAATCGATACAATTCCGTTTGTCCGGTATGGAAGCCAATGGGATGAACTTCGTTTCGGCCTGCATCTCCTGCCGGGGCTGTTGAGGGCATACGCGGGCGATGAGAGCACGGCGGATAGCTGTTTCAAGAAGGTACTTGAGGGCATGGAAGGGGTTTATGGCGGGAAATTGTGGCATGAGGCGGCATTTCTGACCGGCGTAATCGATGATTCGCGGTTCCTGACGCAGCCTGTAGCAATGACGGCTCCCACGAGGTTGGTACTGATGAAAGCGATCAAGGCGGACCTGAAACAATCTCGCGAACATGCCAAAGCTCTCTATGAAACCTACAAGGAGTTGCCGGCGTATCGGAAATATGGTCTGGCTTGGTGGCGGGGGCGGTCGGTGGAAAAATTTGTGCAGTGGCGCTTGAAGGCCTATACCGGGTAATGGGAAAAATTCCGCCCGCGCGATTCGCGTAAACCCGCGGCGGTTGATTTTACCTCTCTTTGAGGGTATATTACAATAAGTATGGTCCATGGTATGCATCCCGCGGAGTGTTTTTTCGAAGCCTTTACGCTAAGCAAAGACCAAATCGCCCCAATACGTCCCCTTTTTAGAAATGCCGCGGGATCAAACCTCAACACCAAGGAGTCGCTGCGAATGAAAAGCCGACCATCGATTACCGGTATACTTGCCCTTGTGCTCTCATCGACCGTTCCGGCAACACCTCATGCGGACACGGTGCGGGCACGAGTATCCGCGAACCTCGATAGAATCGCCGACTATCGGGCCGATGCAATTGTTTGGCTCGACGGCGGGTGAGGGCCGTGCACGCAGAGTGCCGGTCGGTACTTCTATCAAAAGCCTGATTCGGTCTTGCTGGAAGTCGCCACGGTTTACGGCGACGACACATCATGGACCGGGTATTCGAGACAAAACAAATGGAGCGAAATGGAGATCAGCACGAGCGTTATTACCAAGCCGATCCTTTCTTCGAACTCGCTTCAATTCTGGGATGAGATGAATGTGTCGGTGACGTCGGTTGGGGGGAATACCGTCGAGATCAGGGTGCAAGATGCCACACAGTCGTACACCTACACGGTCGACACCACGCGCTGGGTATTTACGGCACGCGAAGTTGTCGTTGGAAATATCTATTACGCCACCTATGAGTGGGCCTTCGACGGTGAAACGCCTTTTTTAACAGCGGTCTATGTCGACGGTGATCTTTCGCTGGAGTCGGGAGGGCTGGAATTCAGCAATATACGGCTCAATGGTAAGCCGGCCGCGGCCGTCGTCGGGCGAAGGTATTATGGCGCGGAAGAAACGTTTCGGGTGGTCGATGGTCGTGGAGGTGGCGCGACGCTGAGGCAATTCCAACGGGTTCCGCAACAGGTGATCATCCGAGATCTTCGCGGACGGCGAATGGCCGTTCATTCCGTAGATCACGGACAACGTGTTCTTACACTGCGGCCGAGTCCGGCGGGAGCCTATGTTGTAGAGGGGAAAGCGGGAAACAATCGAAATATCGATTTGCTGCGGGCGGTGCGATAAGAGCCGGTTTTCAACCCGCGCCGTTCGATGCCGCAATCGCTTTTTGCAAAGCGGGGTCGGTGGGTAGGCAAGACGGGAGTTGTTCTATGTTTATGCCGAAAAACAGCTTGTGCTGAATCCAAACGAGAGGCATGAGCGTTGGCGAAAAGACATTGCAAACCGCCGCCTGGAATAAAACATGGCGCCGAGAGATTCCAAAGAGCCCCAAGAGGTGGTTTTTTGTAAACGGGCGACGCTGAAAATATTCGATATGTGGATGCAACGATGATCAATCGCGAAATGCAGTATGTGGGAATATGGCTGCTCATGTTTGCCGGTAGCACTATTGTGCTCGCCGCGAGCGCGGAGCAGGTGCGCTCCGATCACGAGCGCTGCCTGAGGCGGCTTGAGCGGATCGAGCAACGGCTTCGCGATATCGAGACGACGGTCGATCGCATTGAACGGCTTGATGACGCCGCGGGCGAAAACGACCAACGCGCTAAACGATTTGCACGGACCGCGCGCAATCGTATCGATTACTTTAAGGGAAGAATAGAGCGGGTGCGCAATCAGGAGCGCCGGATTGTAGACGATCTTCAAGAGATTGGTTCCGGCAAGGTTTGCCCCGATTGCCTTTCTTCCGATGTGGACCTCATGTGTCGGCTTATCGACAACCTTGCGACTGAAGTCCGTGATTACCATGCCGAAACAAGGCAAGAGGAGCAAGCCGCGCGTCGCCGCGGTGAAGCGGCCGAAGTAATCGCGCGAGCGGAGCGTACGTTGGCCTTGATCAAAACACCCCGTGGCGGTTCAAACGATGAAGGTACGCACGAAGATCTGGTTCGCGCCCGAAAACTTCTTGAACGTGCCCGCAAAGAATTGGCTGCGAAAAACCCGGACAAGGCGATGGAGCCGGCACTGGAGGCGGGCGACCTCATTTCTTCGTTTGCACCCGAGCATTTTACCGACAAACCTCTTGAGCCGCGCCTCGAATACACCAAAGATCGCATTGCCGAGCTTCGCACACGGCTAACTCCGGGGCAAAACAGGCCCGCCGAAATTCTGCTTGACAAAGCTTCCGAGCATCTGCGTAACGCCGAGGAACTGGTTGCCCAAGGAGAATGGGGCCAAGCGACCAAAAGAGTTCGCATAGCGGAAAAACTGGTCGAGAATGCCGCTTCACAAATCGGTGAGATCCAATGATCTTCCGGCGATTCGCTTTTGCGCTCCTGCTTCTGGCTCCGGTGGCGTCGCCGGCGGGGGAAGCCGATTCCCTTGACTACTACCAGTATCGCCGAAAGCTGCTTTCGACTTCCGAAGAGATCGATTCGGTGCTCATGGAGACGGCCGATGAACTGGCGCAAGAAGGCTTGTACGGCGATGCGATGAGTTTGCTCGATGATTTGACCGGCACAATCGATACCGCGGGCTTGTCTCTAAACGCAGCGCCGAGTCACTCAGCCGAGAGGCGTCCACGCGGGCGTGTGTGCTTCTATAGTGACTACACCCGCCCCGAGTATGTTGACACCAGTACACTTACTCAAGAGGAACGGGATTCGGTGCGTCGAGTGCTCGAAGAGGTTGGGGACGATCCGTTTTACACCTATCTGGCGGGTTCGGTGGCGTTGTTTCCCGCCGCGGCTGAAGTTCGCAAAGTCGAACCTTCGCTTCATGTCTCAAATCGCAAAATC
>WJJU01000053.1 GCA_014729595.1 Chitinivibrionales bacterium | reverse complement strand
AGATAAGGAAACGGTCGCCCGCGCTCAATGGCACATCCACTTCGTCAAGTATAGCATCGAAGGTACCGCGGTCGGGCACCAAGCCCAGGGCGATTCCGTTACATTCGATCTTTTCGGGCGTCTTACCCGCGGATATTTTAATCAACTGCGGATGCCCCGCACGCGAATAGGTCATCCCCATGCCGTCTTTACGGATAAGCAAACACAGCGCGGTGACGAATGACCTACTGTCAAGATTTATCAGCATCGAGTTGTTAACGGCGCACAGAAGGTCTCGCGCGGAAGTCTTATCCCGAGCTTCGACCCTGAATGTACTGCGCAGTACCGTCATCAGCAAGGCTGCCGGGACCCCCTTTCCGCACACATCGGCAATCACCACGACCCAATCGCCGTTGTCGGTCTGAAAATAGTCCAGATAATCCCCACCTACTTCGAACGCCGGATAATAGACGCTCTTGAGGTCGACATGAGCGATTGAAGGGCGATAGCGGGGTGTAAAACTCTGCTGAATATTTCGCGCGGCGTCCAGTTCCCCCTGCATTCTCGCCCGCTCTCCCGCTTCCCGATAGTAGATGGCGTTACTCAAGCAGACGGCCGCATGCGTAGAAAGCGTGGTAAAGAGGGGCAATTCCCGCGAAAATGTTCTATGAAATTCGGTGTCCGTAAAGATTTGTACGCAGGCGATTGTCGAATTGTCCGTCCGAAGAGGAATCATGATATAGCAGGGGAAGTGCTCCAACCCCGTCCAATCCAACGCAGCAAGCCGCTCGCTCTCGCGCCAATCCCGAAGCATAAAAGGCTGCCGCATCCGCTCTTCGAACACGGGCTTGAGTGCACCTTCGGCCGCGGCTCGATACCTGTCGTCGTGCAGCCCCGGCGTCTCACACGCACACACGAAACCATGGCTCGATCGTCTGCAGACGACAGCTTCACAATGCGGAAACCGGGCCGTAAACGCGCGCAAAATCGCATGAAGAAGTTCATTTTCCCGAATATACTGCGAAAGTTCCAACGAAGTACGGGTCAGAAAATTCAATTGATCTATCCGAATCTCAAGCCTTTCATTGGCAAGCCGAAGATCCACCGTGCGCTCGGCTACCCGTACCTCCAATTCATCCTTGGCTTTTCTGAGAGCGTCCTGCGCTTCCTTCAGCTCCGTAACGTCCCTGCTTATGCAAACCAGCCGTCGTATCCTTCCTTCATCGTCCCTGAGCGGTATCTTGGTTGTCGATATCCACCGCTCCTTGCCGATACGATTGAGCGTCGGTTCCTCGAGATTGACCTGAGGATGACCGGAACGAATTATTGCCATATCGTCGGCATAGTACTTATCCGCAAGCTCTTTCGGGAAAAAATCCCCCGCTGTTTTCCCGATAACCTCTTCGGCCCGCTTCGCCCCCAAAAACAGCGCATGCGCCCTATTGTCAATAACATAGCGTCCCAGGGAATCCTTGACGAATATGTGATCCGGCAGATTGTCGATCAATGTCCTCAGCAAATCACGCTCGTCGGCCAGGCGCTTTTCCGACCTTGTGAGGTTGAGAAATTGCTGCTGAAGCGTATCATTGGCGTCGGCAAGCTGACGCGTCCGCTCCTTCACCGCATCTTCAAACCGACGGCGGTATCGCCCCAGCTCACGCTCAGCCGCTAAGCGTTTGGTTAGATTTTCAACAAAGCATACCACCGCTACTCCCCCGTCCATACGACGAGGGCAACAGGTAGTCTCCGCCTCGATCACGGCACCGCTCTTGCGCCGAAAACGACATAAGGCATGAACCGGCCACCCCGCTTCATACCGCGCCACGCGCGATCGAAAACCATCCTCATCGAAACTCTCGACAATATCGACCAAGCAAAGGGAGGCCAAATGCTTATGCTCGTAGCCCAACATGCGGCGGAAGGCACAATTGGCGTCGATGATCCGTCCCTCCAAATCATGGACCAGGATCGCCGCCTCCTCTCCGCTCGTCGCCGATACGTCCGTTCCTTCAAACAAAGAGGAGGTCAATCCCACCTGAGACTCATCGCCGCCGTCCGTCTTCAGCCTACCAAGCTCCTCGATGAGCCGCATACGAAATTTTTCTACTGAATCCATATAGCTCCGGTATCAATACGCCCGGAATTTATGCCCATGCGGCGCTCACATGAGAAATGTGCACATTGGCCCCTTTCACACGGACATTCAGTACAAACCAGGACCATGCCTTTGCCAATACGCCGGAGGCATATACTTTATTATTAATTAATAACGAGCGATTCCCGACGCATTGACCCCATATCCGGTATCAACATCACCCACGGCAATGTTCATTGTAGGATCCGAGGTCATCCGCTCCATTGTCCACAGCACATAGTATCCTTATACTAAATACTAAACCGCCCGCCATTCCGGCAACGCGGCGGCTAAATCGCGGAAGCGCGGAGCATTTAACGCTGAAGGTCAAAACCCAAGTACTCGACAGCGTTATTGTAGCATATATCCCGAATCATCCCTCCAACCATAGCCATGTCTCCCGGAATTAAGCCGGATTCAATATCGCCGCCAAGGATATCGCAGAGCAGGCGCCTGAAATATTCATGCCGCGGGTACGAGAGAAAACTTCTCGAATCGGTCAGCATACCTACAAAGCGACTCAAGAGCCCCAAATTCGACAACGCGTCGATCTGCGCCCGCATGCCGGTCAATTGATCAAGAAACCACCATCCCGCGCCGTACTGCATTTTCCCCGCCACACTTCCATCCTGAAAATTTCCTATCATTGTAGCCATGAGTTCATTATCGCGAGGATTAAGATTGTAGAGGATAGTTT
>WJJU01000583.1 GCA_014729595.1 Chitinivibrionales bacterium | reverse complement strand
CCTTCGCGCCTGCAATTTCGCAGGCGCCAACGTAACGATCCCCCATAAAAGCGCGGTGCTCCCGTATTGTGATCATCTTTCCGAGCTTTCCGCGCTTATCGGGGCGGTCAACACGCTCTATTTTGACAAAAAAAACTTATGCGGTACAACCACCGATGCCGAGGGTTTTTTTCGATCATTACGGCGTATCGGCGCGACAATTGACGGGGCGAACATGGTCATAGTGGGCAACGGCGGAACGGCGCGGACCTTGGTGTATGCAGCCGCGCTTCGCAATACCACCCGCTCCCTGGCGCTTGTCGGGCGTAACCGCGAGCGCGTCGAGGCTCTCGCCGCCGAGGTTCAGTCACGCACCGGCCGCGAAATACGCGGGGGAAGCATTGTCGCCGGCGAGGGGAGAAAAGTGCTGAAATCCTGCGATCTTCTGGTAAATTGCACTTCGGCCGGCATGCATCCCCATACCGATATCTCACCGATTCCCCCCGAGCTTATTCACGGCGGCATGGTCGTGGTCGATGCAATCTACAATCCGAGTCGGACCGTACTCATGAGTTATGCCGAACAAGCCAACTGTACGACGGCGAACGGGTTGAGTATGCTCTTATACCAGGGACTGGAATCGTTTCGGTACTGGACGGGGCGCGAAGTAGACGACACCATGTTCGATTTGGATGAACTCCAGGGGATGGTAAACAAATAAGGGTATTCACATGAAATGGAAAATCGGCAAATCGGCGCTGGGTGGAAGCATTATGATACCGCCGTCAAAGTCTCATACTATTCGCGCTTTATTGATTGCAACGCTGGCGGACGGCGTTTCGCGGATCAGAGAGCCGCTTATGAGTGGTGACGGCGAATCGGCGCTTACCGCGGCCGTCGCTCTGGGTGCGCGGGTGCACCGAGAAGCGCACGATATCACGATTGAAGGAATCGGGAAGCATTTCGACGGCGGGGATGATACCGTGTATCTGGGCAATTCGGGTACGAGTATGCGGTTATTCACTTCCGCCGCGGCGTTGGGAAGCCGACGACGGACGTTTGACGGCGACACCTCGTTGCGTTCCCGTCCGATGCGGCCGCTTCTTACCGCTCTCGAGAGCCTTGGTGCGACCACGGACATTATATCCGGAAATGCTGACATACCATTCGCGATTCACGGCCCCATTCGCGGCGGCGCCGTTCGCATCGACGGCAGGACATCACAGTTTTTATCGAGCCTTCTGCTGGTTGCACCCCTGTTTGAGGGTGATACGACTATTGTGGTCGATACGCTCAACGAAAGGCCCTACGTAGAAATGACACTGTGGTGGCTGGACAAAATGGGCATACGGCATATCGTATCGGACGATTTTCGAGAATTCACCGTCGCGGGACGACAATCGTATGCCGCCATTGATCAGTGCATTCCGGGGGATTTTTCTTCCGCCACATTCCCGGCGGTGGCGGCCGCGGCAACCGGCGCGGAGATTACTCTCGAAAACGTCGACTTCTCCGACCCGCAAGGCGACAAAGAGGTATTCGGCATTCTGGAGCGGATGGGTGTGGTCGTAATGCGCTACGGTGTAAGTGCCACCGTTAAACCGGGTGACTGTCTGAGCGGGATCACAATTGACCTCAACAATATGCCCGACGCCTTGCCCGCCCTGGCGGTTCTTGGATGCTTAGCGGAGGGAACCACGTCACTCGTCAATGTTCCGCAGGCCCGGATAAAAGAGTGCGACCGCATTGCGGCCATGGCCGAAGAACTCACGAAAATGGGGGCGAAGGTTCGGCAACTCGAGGATGGGATCGCCATTGAAAGAAGCAGGTTGCGTGGGACCGCGGTCCATGGCCGTGAGGATCATCGGATTGTAATGGCCTTGGCGCTGGCGGCGATGATCGCCGAAGGGGAGACGGTAATAGACACGGCCGAAGCCGCCACGGTCACGTACCCGACTTTTGTGCGCGATTTCCGGGCGTTGGGAGCGGACATTGAAGAAATCGAATAGATCATATCCACCGATCTTATCCGTTGTTCTCCCGTATTCTTCCTGGGCGGTACGATGATAATCCCTCGGTTGTTTGGAACCTACGCCGTTTGTGTGCCTGCGTAGTCGCCAAGCATGCCGTACGGAGTAATACCTATATTTATTAGTACAACAAACGAGGGACTCCCTAATGCCCACGATATTCGTCGAGCTTAAAGAACGCACCTATCCGATCTACCTGGACGAAGGTGAATCGTTTCCCGACGTGATGGCCGACCGATTTCCCGACCGTCGCTTCGCACTCGTGACAAACAGCCGCCTCGAAGAGTTGTACGGCGATTTGATTGAAGAATGGTGCGACAAGCTTCATGCGGTTAAGCATATTATTCCCGACGGTGAACAGTACAAGCAGTTGGACACTTGGAAAGGGATCCTCGACACACTTTTGGCTCGGCGTCTTGACCGTCGCGCGGTGCTTGTGGCGTTTGGCGGGGGCGTAGTCGGCGATATCGCCGGTTTCGCCGCGGCAACATTCATGCGCGGAATCGACTATGTACAGGTCCCCACCACACTTCTTGCCATGGTGGATTCGAGTGTCGGCGGAAAGACCGCGGTCAATCATCCCATGGGAAAAAACTTGATCGGCGCCTTTCATCAGCCGCGGTTGGTATTCATTCGGACCGGCTTTCTAACCACCTTGCCGGATCGTGAATATTTCGCCGGCTATGCCGAAGTATTCAAGAACGCTTTTATCGGCGGCCCCGAAATGTTTGCATTTATCGACAAACGACACGGTGAGCTTATGGCCAAGGACCCAAACGCCCTCAAGGAAGCCATTGACCGCAGCGTGAGGATTAAGGCACGTATCGTGAGCGAGGACGAGCGGGAGAGTGGAAATCGTGCACTGCTCAATTTTGGGCACACCTTTGCGCATGCACTCGAAAACAATTATAAGTATACCGGCATTCTTCATGGTGAAGCCGTACATTGGGGTATGGCATGCGCTCTGGATTTGGCTTGTCGTTCAAAGCTCGTTCCACCCTCGGCGGTTGGACGGTTTGAATCGATACGCTCGAAAATTCTCAGGCCGGAACTTCCATCCCCCCCCCAACCCGACGATCTCTATCGGGCGATGTTCTCCGACAAAAAAAATCTCCACGGCGCACTGCGACTTGTTTTACCTACCGAACCCGGTATTTCATCCATTACCGAGGGTATAGACGAAGAGGCGATAACGGCAACTCTTAAAAATGTTTTCACGGATTGAACTATGAACGGTTTGTACATACTTGACAAAGCATTTTTCTCCCGCATCTACGGCGAACGGGACCGGAAGGAAATCGAAACACTTCTCACCGTCGTTCATCCGCCCATGACGACGGAGCAGGTGCGTGATAATCCAGAGGTGCTCAAGGACATAGATATTATTATCTCGGGCTGGGGCGCCCCTCTTCTGGATCAGCGTTTCTTGGATAATGCGCCTCGTCTCAAGGCGATCTTTTACGGCGCCGGCTCTATACGAAACATCGTAACCGATGCTTTTTGGAAGCGTGACATTATCATTACAAGCTCGTGGGCGGCCAATGCTCTGCCGGTGGCGGAATTTACCGAGGCCGCGGTTGTATTAAGCCTGAAACACGCATGGGGCCTTTCGGCTATGACGAAGCGTGAGCGTACCTTTATGATACCCGATGAGGGCAACATACCGGGTTTATACGGCGCCAAGGTGGGGGTTGTGTCGCTCGGAAAGATCGGGCGCTTGGTTTGCCTTCGTTTGTTGTCGCACGACCTGGAGCTGTTTGCCTACGATCCGTACACCTCGCCGGAATACGCTCATCAAATGGGCGTACAATTAAGCGGTCTCGAAGAGGTATTCGAAACCTGCGACGTAGTATCGCTTCATACACCGCTTCTCAAAGAAACATGCGGCATGATTCGCGGCACACACCTTGAATCGATGAAGCCCAATGCGACATTCATTAATACCGCTCGGGGAGCCTTGGTTAACGAAAAAGAGATGATAGAAGTTCTGCGTAAACGCCCGGACCTTCGTGCCGTTCTCGATGTTACCGATCCGGAACCACCTCAAACCGATTCGGCGCTCTACGAGCTTCCCAACGTCACGCTCACACCGCATATCGCCGGTTCACACGGGGCCGAGTGCCGTCGCATGGGACGCTACGCGATCGAGGAACTCAAAAGATATCTTAACGGTCAACCGCTGAAATGGCGCATCACCAAAGAAGCGTTCCAATCGATGGCGTAGTTTTATCATGAGACGGAGAGGTATGAGCGATGGCAAAGCGTGACGCAGTGGTGCAATTTCTCGACACCTATCTGGACATTGCCGCCTTTAGGGATGCAAGCTGGAATGGTTTGCAGTTCGAAGGGCGTGCGGAGGTGGAAAAAGCTATGTTTGCGGTGGATGCCGGCGCGCAGACGTTCGAGCGCGCGGCCCAAGAGAAAGCCGACATGATAGTCGTGCATCACGGCCATTTTTGGTCGAAAAACAACCCGTCATTTGTCGGATGG
>WJJU01000582.1 GCA_014729595.1 Chitinivibrionales bacterium | reverse complement strand
CCTCACAGTTGTCGCAATTTTTGGATCAGACGAATCCTTTGTCGGAACTGACGCATAAGCGCCGTGTAAGTGCACTGGGGCCAGGGGGGTTGACACGTGAACGCGCGGGGTTCGAAGTACGTGACGTTCATCATACGCACTATGGCCGTCTGTGTCCGATCGAGACGCCGGAAGGACCGAATATCGGACTTATCGCTTCGCTCAGCACATTCGCGCGGGTAAACAACTTTGGGTTTATCGAAACTCCTTATCAGCGCGTGGAAAATGGGAGCTTAACGGGTGATATCGATTATCTCACTGCGGACATGGAAGATAATTACCGGATAGCGCAGGCCAACACTCCTATGGAAGACGGCCGCAAACTTAAGGGTCCCGTGGTATTCTCGCGATACCGCGGTGATTTCCCGCTTGTTCCGCCGGAAGATATTCGGTACGCCGACGTTTCGCCCATGCAATTGGTGAGTATAGCCGCGGGACTGATTCCGTTCTTAGAGCACGATGATGCGAACCGTGCGCTGATGGGATCAAACATGCAACGACAGGCCGTGCCGCTGCTGCGTACCGAAGCGCCGTTTATCGGGACGGGTTTGGAGGGCAGAGCCGCCAGGGACTCCGGCTGTATGATTCTCGCGCGTAACGAGGGAATTATCGAAAAGGTGGACGCCGGTAAGATCGTTGTTCGAAAGACGGGCGCGAAAGATCGTGAAGATATTCTCGGCCTTATGGAAACGGACACCTATGAACTCACCAAATTCGAGCGATCCAACCAGGACACCTGTATTAATCAACGTGTCTGTGTCAAAGAGGGGCAGAAGGTAGGTGTTGGAGATGTCCTGGCCGACGGGCATGCCACGAAAAACGGTGAACTGGCGCTTGGGCGCAACGTAATGGTGGCTTTCATGCCGTGGCGCGGCTACAATTTCGAGGACGCGATTATAGTGTCGGAAAAGCTCGTTGCCGACGATATCTATACATCCATTCATATCGAGGTGTTCGAGACTGAAGTCCGTGACACCAAACGCGGACCCGAAGAGCTGACAAGAGAAATTCCCAATGTCAGCGAGGATGCGGTGAAAAACCTCGATGAAAATGGGGTCGTCCGGGTAGGGACCGAAGTGGAAGCCGGCGATATCTTAGTAGGAAAGGTAACGCCTAAAGGGGAAACGGAATTGTCTCCGGAAGAGCGTCTTCTGCGTGCTATATTCGGTGAAAAGGCGGGCGACGTGCGTGATTCGTCGCTTAAGGCGCCGCCGGGACTTAAAGGAATAGTGATTGATACGCATATTTATTCACGCAAGGATCGTGACAAGCGGTCGAAGCGAAAAGATAAGAAGCGTATCGATGAAATAAAGGCTGATATCGGCAAACAGATAGCCGAGATCGAGCGGTTACGTATTGAAAAGATGGCTGAGACATTGGAAGATGAGCCAACGAGCGAAATCACCAATTTCCATACCGGGGATGTAATCATACCGGCGGGGAAAAAATGGAAAAAGACAACCTTGTCAAAATTGGATTTCGGCGTGATCTCATTCAAGGACGGTCTCTGCGAGGATGCGCGGAAGAGTAAGCTCGCGGAAGAGATCCTATTCAAGGCCAACGATCTGATCAGCAAGTTGGAAGATAAGCTTGACAAGGAAATTGATAAAATCGTCCGGGGTGACGAACTCAAACCCGGGGTGCTACAGCTTGTTAAAGTGTACGTAGCCAAAAAGCGTAAGCTGTCGGTGGGCGATAAGATGGCCGGGCGGCACGGTAACAAGGGTGTGATCTCGAAAATCGTACCCGCCGAAGATATGCCGTTTTTGCCGGACGGTACGCCTGTCGAAATTATATTGAATCCGCTTGGAGTGCCCTCTCGCATGAATGTAGGACAAATTCTCGAGACGCACATGGGCTGGGCCGCACAGCAGCTCGGCATATCGGTGGCGACACCGGTGTTTGACGGTGCGAGCTACGAGGACGTAGTCGAGTTACTTAAAGAGGCCGAATTGCCCGAAAGGGGCAAAATCCAGCTTCGGGACGGGCGAAGCGGGCAAGCGTTTGAT
>WJJU01000581.1 GCA_014729595.1 Chitinivibrionales bacterium | reverse complement strand
GACCGGGCAGATGCCGCATAATCGTTGCACCAAGACCGGAACCTCCCAGTAGAACCGCCCCCGAATAAATCGCTCGAAACCGCGGAATTCCACAATGTGAAGACGCACCCGTCGCACCTTTCCCTCTTCGTCGAGCAATATCGTCACCTTCCCGTGCCCTTCAACACGCGTGACCGGATCAATAACGATCCTTTTGGTCGTCTTTGCTTCGATTATAGGGTCCGACGAATGCTCAGTCATACTTCAGAAGGTCGTACGGAAGACGAATCGGTTTATCGTTCAAGAGGGCGACGAGAGCACTCCAAATTGCATCGGCACGCGCCGGACACCCGGGCAAAAACCAATCCACTTTCACCACCTCGTGGCAGGGCGTAACGCGGTTGAGCAATAAGGGAAGCTCAGGATCGTCGGGGATTCGGGCCGAAGGCTTGTATACCGACGGGCCGTCGCAATATGCCTCTTCGAGACACTCGCGAAGCGGGATGGTGTTGCGCAGAGAGGGAATATCGCCCTGAATGGCGCATTCCCCAACCGATACCAGGATATCGCAGTTGGCCCTCAGCATCCGAAGAAGGTGAACGTTTTCTTCGTTCGCGCAACTACCCTCAATGAGCCCGATTCGACAACGCTCGGCAAAGACCTTGATGTCGGTAAGGGGCGATTTGGCCAAATCAACAATTTCGGCAAGCCGCCCCAACCGTTCATCGATATCAAGCAGCGACATATGACAGCCGAAGCAGCCGGCAAGGAATACCGTCGCCACCTTAGGTTTACTCATAAGTCTTCATCCGTTTATCGTCCATGATTTTTCAGGTATCGTCTCTTGTCGTCTGTTCGTCCGTTTTCGTCGCATTCAACGTATCTTCCGCTTCTCCTTCGATTTCGAATCCAATCTTGTGTCGATCGAACCGCCGTCGACCGATTGGGACGGCGTAGCCGACTCGCTTTTTCATAAGGGTTCCCACTGGGCAAACCGACAAGGCTTTGTCGTCGGCGGAAACATTCGTACATGCCGCGCCGCCGGCGGCGTTGACCGCAATACGCTTTGTCGCGCTTCGGTTTACAAAACCAAATACGTTTTTCTTGTCGACGTCCCGTGATGCGCGAATGCAGCGTGCGCAAAAAATGCAGCGATTATGATCGATAAAGATGTCGGGATGCGAAGCATCGACAGTTCGCCGCGGATACCGAAAGGGGAAACGAGGGGCGGTGATACCGAAGCGGTAGGCGAGTGCCTGAAGCTCGCACACACCGCTCTTCTCGCAAAACATGCAATAGTGATTTCCCTCGATGAACAACATGTCTATAATATATCTCCGCACATGCCGTAGATATACGGTGTCGCTCTCGACAACCATGCCATCTCGTACCGGCTGTGTACAAGCGGTCTGCGGCCGACCGTCGACCAAAACCGTGCACACCCGGCAACTTCCATAGGGAGACAGATCCTTGTGGCTGCAGAGACGTGGGATATACACTCCCGCCGAATCGGCGGCTTCCATGATTGTCAGCCCTTTTTCGGCCGGAACGTCTCTTCCATCGAGAGTAAATTGCATACGGCCCCAACCTTTATTGCGTAAGGTCCTCGGATTCCCGCCCCGAAACGGCTTCCGCCTCGGTCAGATTCTCGGAAAGATTGAACGAGCGGCGTCGACCCGCGGGATGCGCCGGCGAACACCGCTGTTCATAAACGTTTCGGAAACTGCTAAGACTCGTCAAAACGGGATTTGGTGACGTCTGACCCAGCCCGCACCTGCTCGCAAATTTTACCATCCGCCCAAGATCTTCGAGATACTCCAGATCGGCCATTTCGCCTTTACCGCCAGCAATAAGCTCTATCCGATCACGAAGAAGTACATTGCCGACACGACAGGGAGTGCAGTAGCCGCAACTTTCTTCTATGAAGAACGCCAGATATGCGCCGACGATCTCAAGCGGGTCACGGCGGCGGTTGAATACCGTTACGGCGCCCCCGGTCGGAAGATCTTCAAATCCGATTCGCCGGTGGAAATCGTTCCGCGGCACCATCGTTCCACTTGGGCCGCCGACTTGAACTATATAAGGGTTCCGCGCCCTCGCCCTCTCCAGAACCGTTCCCAGGGGCACCCCGAAGGGCAGTTCGTATACCCCCGGTGCGTCGCAATCACCCGAAACGCTAAGTAGTTTGGTACCGGTACTGTCGGGGGTCCCCCGCGCCTTAAACCAGTCGGGGCCGTTAAGCACTATTTTAGCGGCGCAACACATTGTTTCGACATTGTTCACGATAGTCGGCTTGTTTCGGTAGCCCACCTTTGTCGGAAAAGGCGGACGTGTCTTGGGATCGCCGCGCTTTCCTTCACAGGATGCGATAAGCGACGTTTCTTCGCCGCAGATATACGCACCGGCGCCCAACTGAATGCGAATATCGAAGGTAAACCCTTTCGGTCCGCGCAAACCGACGCCCAGCAACCCGCACCTTCGCCTTTCGTCAAGAATAGACTGCAGATACCGCAAAAGGTATGCATATTCGTGACGAAGATAGAGGATTCCCTTTGTAGCGCCGACGGCGTATCCCGCAATGGTCATCCCCTCGAACATGAGTTGGGGGTATTCGGTCAACAGCACCCGGTCTTTGAACGATCCCGGCTCACCTTCATCACCATTACAGATAACATAGCGCCGATCCGCTTGAGCACGACGGGTAAACTCCCATTTCATACCGGCGGGAAACCCCGCCCCCCCACGCCCCCGCAATTGCGCATCGTTGAGTATGGCGATGATTTGGCGCGGGCTCTTGGCCATGGCTTTCGCAAGAGCCGAACCGCCCGAGAACTCGGACAGCAGCACTTCTCCACGCGCCCTTATATTGTTGTTTACCATAGCGCGCACAAGCGGGTGCGCATTGTTCCCGTCACCGTACGATTTCACAAGAGCAGCCGCCCCCTGATTTGCGCGTAGTCGATCGACAATCACGGGAACCTTTTCGGGTGTCAGGTTTGTCACGACGATATCATTTATCAGCGCCGCCGGTGCTTGGTCCGACATTCCAATATGGGGGACACGACGAAGCGAAAAAACACCGTCGGGGGTATCCTCTCCCAACCCTACTCCCAATTCACTCTTAAACGCTTCGATTATTTCGAGCATTCCCTTAAAAACATGAATTATATCATCACAAAGACGAATAACGACGG
>WJJU01000580.1 GCA_014729595.1 Chitinivibrionales bacterium | reverse complement strand
CGGTTACGTTTTCCGTGACCCGACCCCAACAATATTCCACCCGTGGACATTTTTCCCAATGATAATTCCGCGGACCACCGATGTGCAGTTGTCAATCTATAACAGAATAGGCAACATGGTCTTCGCCGATACGCTCGTAGATGTGATGCCGGGAGCATATTTGCAGAAAAATCGCCATTATAAATGGTATGCGGTCGACAACAACGGTAACGATGTCGAAAGTGGGATCTATATTTACCAGATTCGTTGCGACTTGTTTCAAAAAACCGGTCAAATGCGTGTCAGCCGGTTGCGACGGCTTCCCGACGGAAAACATCCACTATTCTCTTCGTTTTATAACATAGACGAAGTTCCGGGTGAGGGAACCAAAAAAAACAAAGAGCTTCCCTATGGCGAAGAGGGTGTGTATGGGGCTACAATCAAGGGTCGATTAGCTATATGTTATACCGAAGGCTACAAAGAAAAAGAGCCTCTATCAAAGAGTGACAGTCAGCAGGATGATCGCAAGGCCGCGCTCAAGTGGATTACCAATGTTGTGATTCATTCTCTCGCCGAAGGCAGCCTTGCTCGCTGACGTGATTTCACAATCGGTCGAATTCACACTGCGATCCATGGAGCGGAATTGGACGTTTCTTCGCCCCGCCAATCCCGATACTATTCTGGATTCAATGACGGAAGAAGAATATGCACGTGACCAATTTCTTCCGTATTGGGCGGAGCTTTGGCCTGCAACCGAAGCACTGTTTGGTCACATACGGGATTTCGTACCGAAAAACGGCGATACGGTGTGCGATCTGGGCTGTGGTTTGGGCGTGTTGGGAGCTGCGTTGGCCGCGTGGGGATGCCGAACGACCGCTATCGATATCGCCGCCGCCGCCTGCAAGTACGCCGCCGCCAATATCAAACTCTATAGCCCGAGGCGTTCGCACGTGGTATGCGGTGATTGGCGACAACCTTTTCTCCGAACCCGCTTCGACCTGATAATAGCCGCGGATGTGCTCTATGAGCCACGATGGGTCGGGCCGGTTCTTTCGTTTATCGATAGGCATCTCGCCGCCGAAGGGCGGGCCTGTATTGCTGATCCAAGACGAGCGTCCTGGGATCAATTCATCGGTAAGGCGCGCGTGCGGGGTTATGCCGTTGAACTGAGACACTACACCGTTCCGAATGCCGGCTCAACCATCGAAACCTGCATCCTTTCTCATGCGTAACCGGCGGACACTAAAAAAAGGGCGAAATCTGGTGTTGATGGGCAGAGATATGTATTTTGGAGGCTTAAGGTTTGCCAAGGTTGGATAATCTATGACCAACAGTGAAGAGAGAGAATCGGGTTGGAATCAGGATATCGATAAGACCTTTGTCGATCGTCCGCGGGAAGCGCCGTCAACGTCGAGTGGGACCTCGATGGGATCGACAAGCGAAGGCGAAAACAACCCCTATGTCGGCCACAATGGAGAGCACTTGCTTCCCCCCGGCGATCAAGAAGTTCCGCTCGGCTCCGGTAAGGTGACGTGCATTCTGGGAACGGGGGGCATGGCTCGGATCTATAAGATCTGGAACGAAAGCCTCGAGCTGTACCGTGCGATAAAAGTTCTACTTCCCTTTCAACGACCGGAACTCCGCGATCGCTTCGAAACCGAAGCAAGAATCACCGCCAAGCTGGACCACCCCAACATTGTCGACATTCAGACGGTAGGTGAATGGAATGGGCTTCCCTTTATCGAGATGGAGTATATTGACGGCTGCTCGCTCGATGAATTGATCGCGCGGCACGGACGTCTTCCCGAATCGGTCTGCTGTGCAATCGCAGTCTTCATCGCCCGTGCCCTTCATTATGCTCACGGCTTGGAATATCTTCTTTACGGCAAGAAATACCGCGGCATCATCCATCGCGACCTCAAACCCGCTAATATAATGATCTCGCGGGAGGGTGCGGTTAAATTGATGGATTTCGGCATTGCCCGTCCACAGGAGGCAAGTTTTCATACGGCCGAGGGTAACGTTGTCGGCACGCTTCAGTACCTCTCGCCGGAACAGATGGACGGTATAGAAATAGACTGTCGCAGCGACATCTATTCATTCGGTGCAATACTCTACGAAATTCTGAGCGGTGTCAGGACATTCCCTCAGGAGACCCTCACCAACCTTATGAAGGTGAAGGCGCTGAATCAATATCGTGATTTCAAGGAACTAAAGCTCCAGATCTCGCCGCTTCTTGCCCGCATTACCCTACGTTGCCTTGAGTCGGATCCCGCCAAACGTTACGAAAACGCCGGCAAACTACTAACGGATCTCGAACATGCTCACGGACGGCTAAGTAGTATGGGTCCCGAGCGGACAATGCAAGCCTTTTGCACAAATCCGTCGGAATTCACCACCGGTTCCGCCGGTGTGAGCAAGCGGGTTCGAGCATGGCTCTGGCCGGTGGCCGCGGCGGCTATTTTGGCCGGAGCGGGTGCCGGCGCATGGCTTTGGCTTTCCCCTGGAGACAAACAAACGGAACTCACCAGCAGCGTAGTCGAAGCCGAGCAGTCCCAAGAGACCGCAAGCGATACGCCTGACACATCTGAACAATCGCCGGCCATACCGCCTCCGCCACCGCAGCCCGACCCAAAGCCGGCGCACACGCGCACCTCCGCGCAGGCGCACGTTGAGCGTACCCCAAAGCCTGAACGTACTCATCGACCGACGCGGCGTTCCCGTCCACGGACTCCGCCCAAACCGCGACGGACCAAGCAGGTATCGCCGGCCGAAGCGCTGAAGGAACGCTACAAAGAAAGCAAACTTGCCGCCGCGGCTCAAAAAGCACTCACCGCCGGTGCGTATGACGATGTCCTGACGGCGCTCGATATCTTAAAAGAAGAAGGCAAAACCGGACGGGCCACTACTCTGCTGCGAATTGAGGCACTTATGAAATCGGGGCGGCTGGATAAGGCCCAAGAGATTGCCGACAAAGCAAACTTTATCGATGCTTGGCTCGTACACCTTAGAGGGCGCTTGTCTCATGCCCACGGCAATCGAAAAGCCGCACTCGAATACTACCAATCCGCGCTCACAAAGCCGAGTGTGTCCAAATCTCGTACGACTATTCGCAACGAGTCTCTTTACCAGACAGCGCTTATTTACGACGAGATCTTTCGGACGGATCCAGTTAGCGTCAATCGACTCAAGGCGGTGACGGCTTGGAACAATCTCAAGCGCTGCTACAAAAATAGAGAAGGACACGTACGCTTCAAAACAGCGAACGAAAAGCTGGCGGAAATGCGCTAAGATAAACCGGGCGCGGCAAAATTCCCTCGATATTCTAGCGCGATGCCGGGCTGGGAGTCGAAGTCCGTAGCGGCAGAAGTGCGGCTCGGTCCACGTGAAACTTCCGCTCGAACGATGCTCGCGCCGGTGGCGCATAAGCGCTACACCCGGCCAATGTGGGTGAACGCGTATCGGGTCCCGCGCAAGCGTTGCGATCGTATGTCCAAAGGGCATTCATGACAATGGAGCAAATGATACTTTGCGGCACGCCCAAGCACCGGCTTTTAGTCGTCAGGAGCGATTAATCGACTGCGTCGACGCTTCTTTTCGGCTCGTTGACGTTTGTTTTCAAGCCGTTTCCTTCGTGAAGCCCGCGTGGGCATTGTAGCCACTCTCCGTTTAGGCTTCCTCGTCGCGGCTTCAATTAAACCGATAAGACGTTGACGGGCGTCGATTCGATTGCGTTCACGGGTTCGGTAACGATGAGCGTCAATCAGCAAGATGCCTTCACGCGTAACACGAGTTCCGCCGATACGCGCGAGACGCGCTTTGACCGGCTGAGGCAACGAAGTGGAGCGCCTGATATCAAAACGGAGCTGAACCGCCGTAGCCACTTTATTGACGTTCTGACCGCCGGGTCCCGGACTTCGCACGAATTCCTCTTCGATTTCTCCTTCGTCGAGCGCTATTTCTCGGGTTATCCGAATCATACCGTTCTCCTCCGATTCAGCCGATATCCTGTCGGCAACATACCTGTCGTAAAGTATTTATTTGCTCCCTCGGCCGCCTTTGGTCACGAAGGCTCTCGAAGTAACCAAAGATAACGAAGTGATAAAGCGGACGTTGACGGGATTCGGGAACAGATACAAATTAGTATATTCTGTGATCCATATACACGCAAATCGAACACCGAAAGCATTTGGATTTGGAGCGCAGTTGTGCAATCGCCGTCAGATAACGTAAACGAAGGCGCCGACCGGTATCATGAGATGAATGTATGAAGGAATGTACTCAGCTTGAGCTTCCCCTGTTCGCCCCACCCACGTTCGAGCGCGTTGCCGCGGAGCTGGGCTGCGACAAGATAAAGGTGGAGTTTTGTTCACGGCTTCGACGGAGTTGGCGCATGTCTCGTAAGCCTTCCGACGGCGTCATGACGCTTCGTCTCCCGGCGGCGCTGCGAGACGCTCCGCACCAAGTGAAACGAGCCCTTCTTATGTGGGCGCTGATGCCTTCGGGACGCACGCGTCGGCGAAAGACCGAGCTTAAGCGAAAACGCACCGCATTGGAGGCGACGGTATGGGAATATTTGGGCCAAGTGACGGATTTGCGATGCCGGCATGTGTGTTTCAATCGCTCTCTGCT
>WJJU01000579.1 GCA_014729595.1 Chitinivibrionales bacterium | reverse complement strand
GTTCTAGGTATGGTCGCCGTACCGGATTTGATAGCGCTCTACGTCGGTAATTACATTCTACCGAAAGGGGCCGGATTCAACGCAATAGGCGTGGCCTTGCTAGGGCTCATTTTGCTGGCATTCTGCCAAAGACTTACCCAGCTTATAAATGACAAACAAATCATGCTGGCAAGGCTTGGCGAGGCGTATCACAATCTCGAGAAAGCTCGCGCGATAAACGATACCGGGCGAAGTGCGGCGATTCTGAATCACGAAACGCGTCGCTATCTTTTTTCCGTCATGAACAGCGTCGAAAAGACGCTCATGAGTCCGATACCGAACCATGTAAGAGAACTGGCCGTATCCATGAAAGAGGATCTCAACAAGCTGTTCAGACTAAACCATGACATCCTCGATATGACAAAGCATGCCGTTTTGTCGGAAGGCGAGCGGTTTGACCTGGTTCGTTGCTTGGAAACTCTCATCCAGGATCGTTTTGCCGATCGAAGAAATTTGTTTTCGTTTCCCCGCCACCAAAAGAAATATATCATGTACGGCGATAAAAACCGGTTTTGTGACGCCGTGGCAAGAATTTTCACGTACATGCTCTCTCACCGTATCAGTGAAATTAAGATACAATTCAGAAAACAGGAGAATACTATTCTTTTGCAGATAGACTGCGGCGGAACCTTTCGGGAGACGGAATTTTTTCTCGATAATGGAGCACGAGAGCGGCCCGATGAGTACGATCCACGATTTGAATTATCTATGGTCAGAGCCGCAATCGAATCAAACGGCACCCATATCAGCATAATAAATCAAAAAGAGATCGATGAGGAACTGGAGGGGCTTCGGGTCTATATAACCATTCCCAATTATGAAGACGGTCATCACTTATACCAAAAGCCTAAGGACAATATCGTACTGGTCAAAGAAGGATTGCAGGATGTCGAGCAAGTGCTGAGGGTCTTTCAGAATACATTTGTTCACCCACATGTTGTCGGGCGATTATCGGAAGTCTTTTCCCAGTTCGATAATCTCCATTTTATCTTTGGAGATTTCTCTGTATTGAACACATTGCCCCCGCATCTACTGGTGGATTATGACCTTCTCACGCTTAAAAGCGAGCGGACGGGCAAATTGCGCGTCGCCGACTTACGATCGAAGAGAGATTTGGGCTATTTTTCGGAGCATTTCATTCTTCACTATTTCTTTGACTACCTTCGCCTCTAACGCTCATTCACGGTGGAAAAACCGATCGGAGTCCGTCCGTGTACGAGCGCCGCGTGCACGACCGACACCGAGGCTCTCGAACCACCCGCCGTGTCAGTGGTGCATGCAGTGCCCGCTCAAACACCAAAAGGGCCCTTCGAGTTGTTCACGAAGAGCCCCCTCACGATCGGTCGTTCAGTAGGTGCGGCCGAAAATTCAACGCATTTGCCGGCGATCCTGTGAAGCGGTATCCGGTTTGCCGGTTATCTCGGTGGCAACTTTTTCACCGTTTCTAGTCTCATACTGAACCGATATTTGATCGCCTTCATTCAGACGATCCATCGATATCCTGCTTCCGTTCTTGGTGATCTCCGTATCCATTTTGATCTTTACCGTATCAACAATCACCACCGTGCTGTCTCTCGGATTTATCTCCGCAACCATACCGGTTACCTTATCACCCATCCCATTCATCTGCATACCGCCATTACGACGGCCGGTATCGCTGTTCATTTGATTCATTCCGGTATCGCCGTTCATCCCGCCGCGGCCGGTATCACTATTCATCTTTCCCGTGTCGCCGTTCATCCACCCATTGCCGGTGTCCCGGGCGGTATCATTGTTACGCCGCATCCCGCCGGTGTCGGCGGTATCATCCTGCATCATGCCGTCGCCGTTTCCCATACCATTCGTTCTACCGTTGGGCGAAGTGCCGCCGTTGCGCTGCTGCTGCTGTCCCATCTGCTCACAACCAACCGCCAAAATTAGTCCGGCCACCGTAAGTGGCGCCAGCAGCCTTCGGATCGTTATCATTGAAGTAAGCATTATTTCCTCCCTCATCTGTCAGTACTGCCGCCCGTTGGAACGGGCGGCTTTTCGTCATCCCGCGCGGAACTAACGTTTGCGCCTAAACGCATCCCAAAAACCAGTCCGAGGTTTACCCCACATCGGTGTGCCGTCTTCTTTGCGGAACTTCATTGTGTTGGTAAAAACCTCTATTTTCGTTGCCGACAGCGTGGTCTTTCCATTCAGCGCTTGTGGCCGGCCAGTTACCTTCACCGAGTCCCCTTCAGAAAACGAAAGTCCCTGCTGGTCGAGATACCACTGTGGAGCCGTCTGAACCATCAAACGTCCTTTTTGGGTATTCATCGTCACCATTACCACTTCATCAGTCGTATCAACACTGTCTACTATACCTGCAACGGATAGTGTTTCGCTGGTATCATACCCATTTTGCTCGAAAAACTCTCCGTTGGCACCATTTCGTGCCGTATCCCCCATACCGTCACGTTCCATCATTTCGGTAGTATCGGGAATTGTGTCACCACGGCGAAGGCCGTTGGTGTCCACGTACGTCGTTTCCTGATCCGCTTTTCCGTTGAAGTCTCGGCCATTCATATTCCCATCCTGATGCTGACGACTGAAAGCAAACGCCGTCAACAGCAGGACACTCAGCCCTACCGTTAGTGATGAGTAATATTGCTGCGATTTCATTCTAATTCCCCTTTCTCAAACCGCTGCCGAACCGTAAACCGGCTTATGGGTCGGGACTCGGAGCGTCAATTATCATTGAGACCCTCCGGCCCCATGCTTTATATATTGCAAGTGCGATGCCATGCGAACTATCCCTCCGATTAACTGGCCGGATCCGTTGCACGACCGAATCGCCCTTTTCGGGTCCGATAAAACTTGTTTCCGCCGTGGAAAGAGTCTCCCTTCGTGAATCCACGAAAACAGAGAAAGCGAAACAAATCAATACGGCCGAATGCCCAATAGTGTACATTCACCAACGTGTCACCACCGAGCTGCATGCACCCAAATCCAAGAAGCACTTCGGAATACAAAATGATCATCCACACTATGGTGCATTCGGATCGTTGATGCCGCGGCCTCGGCCGCCTCCGGCCCCGACGTCCCGCGGGCTACGTTCGGATGCTCAAAGAAACAATTCGCTCCAGGCGCTATGCATGTGCATAGCGATCGACATCCACCTTATGCCCCAGCGTTTTTTCCAGATACGTCAGATGCTTTCTTTCATCTTCGTAGTTCGTTTGGATTATTTCATGCACCTTGGGATCCAACCCGCTCCATTTTGTGGCGTCGGCGTACCGTTTGTTCGTCAAGCGCTCATTGGTTTCCATAGCTTTCAGGGCGCCTTGAGCGCCGCCGATGGATCGAATACGCGTAAACCCCTCGATAACAAAGCCGGCAAAATCCTTCTTGGGCTTTACTGGGTCTTCACCCAAGCCTTTCACCGCCTCGGAAAGTGCCGAGATATGCCGCTTATGGTCGTCGCGGTATCGTTCCAACTGTTCGCGAATCCCCGTTTCATCGATATGCTCGATTGCTTGATCGTAGGCGGCAACCGCATCGGCATCCAATTGTATCAACGAATTGAGCTTTCGTGCCGTCTCTTTGGAATCCATAATAGTATCTCCAGGTTATGCTTTAAAGATCGTAACGCAATCACGTTCCCGTCTTTCTTTATCTGCAAAGTGCATGCCCATGGACACACGATCTCCTTTCGATCAAAGTGTACCGACGGCACAAGGGATTGCAGTCCTTGGCGGCTATGACAGCAAAGCTCCCCGGGGATATCTTCATTAGACCCCGGCACCACCCTCCTTCCCGGGCCGGCCGCACGTCTACACAACAAAGATTTTCCTCGTATTGGTGTTTTGTCGCCTATTCCAGCATAGCTTATGCGGATAGAAAAATCTGGAAGTCGTTCTCAGAATACCGTGCTCGGATGCGCGACAACCGTAAGCGCTTTGGGAACGATTTTGAACTCT
>WJJU01000578.1 GCA_014729595.1 Chitinivibrionales bacterium | reverse complement strand
CCTTGTTCTTACGGTACTCCGCATAATATTCGGCCGCCGCCGCGTCACCTTCCGCCCGAATTCGATTGGCGAGACGTTCGGTAAATGCCATGATTCGCTCGCGGTCACTGTCTGTCTTAGCGCGAATGCTGCGCGACAGCGCATTGCCCTCGGAACGTGCATTCTGGGCAAGCCGTTGACGAGTCTGCTGCATGCGACTAAACACGGTTCGGGTTATGTTTTCCGGAAGAAGAATGCGGGTGATACCTACCGATTCCACCGATAACCCGCAAGGGTTCTGGGCTAGATCCTGATTAATTCGTTCAAGCAGCGCCTCTTGCGCATCCTCGATATGTAACTGAGTCGGATCCGTATTGGTGAGTTCGCTGAATGTAAAACCACCGATAACGGCTTTTGCCGTGCGAAGTCGCTCTTTGAGATACGCCGATGCGTTTTCGGAGGACTGGAAAACACGATGAAAAGCGAGAGGGTCTTGGATTCGCCAGAGAGCGTAAGCCTTGACAATAACGACCTGACGGTCGCGGGTTTCCTGCTGTTCGAGCCGTCCCTCGAGCACCATGAGTCTTCGATCATACCGCACAAGGCGCACGATAGGCCAAGGCCATCGCCAATGGAGTCCCGCGCCGGTACCATCACTGTTTTTCACGGCATTGGGAGTGGCTCGTCCAAAAGTCAGCTCGACAACCATTTCGTCGAAACCAACGCTATAGGTGAATAGTTGCCCGAGCATAACAACCAGTACGAGTACTCCCAAACAAAATACCACAATCCGGTTCGTTTTCATGGTGAAGTATTGTCCGCCTTTCCCGAAAGACTTCCCAAAGATTGTACCACTGGCGCCGAAGGGACACGAGTGCCGCCCCCATCGTTGAGCCCGATCAGGATATCGCTCTTATCGGCGAGCACGACCGTCTTTTCGGCTTCGGTAAGGACCGTCTCGAGCACGGAAAGATAACGATCGTTCTCAAAAGCCGGTGGGCTTGCACGACGGCATTTGCCGAGCTGCTCGAAGCGATCGTGTTTTCCTTGTTCAGCGCAGATGCGCGAGAGGCGGTAGGCCGCGGCCTCCGCCAATAATTTGGACACTTCGCCTCCGCAATCGAGCACGAGGCGTTCCGCCCTTCTGTCAAGACTGCCCGCAACCGCTTCGGCACTGTCGATAAACGAGGTCAACATTGCAAAGTTCGCACTGGAACCCGCGGTTTCTACCTGGTCACGAATCGACTTCTGGTGAGCTTCCTGAATTTTGGTCTCGCGCTCCTGTTGCGCCGCTACGGTCTCTTCGAACGCGGTGGCTACGGGTAGCGGTGGATGAACCGCGGTCATACCAACATGCATAACCCTGACACCCAACCGGGTCTGGTCGATACGCTCCTGAAGCTTTTCGTGCAGTAGTGCGGCGAATTCCAGTCGTGCCGCCGTAAACAGTGAATCGATATCATAGCGGTAAAGAATTTTCGAGGCTTCCGCTTCGGCCAGTCGTGCAACAAGCGAATCGGGCTGAGCCGATACCGTAACATAGCAGGGTAGATCCGCGATAGAGTATTCCACGCATATATCGGCACCCGCCAACGAAACCGAGGGGGCACGTTCTTCACCGGGCGCTAGCCGTCCTCCACTTCGCGCGGCATCACGCACCAAGCTTTGTGGCGCGGAGACAATTAGCAGCTCTTCGCCGGAAACGCCATGGGTATTTGTCCACAGGAGCGGCACACCTTTTTTGAACACATCACCGTCCTGCAAAACTTGGTGCGATCCCACGTGAACTTTTCTTATCGTACGTATATCGTAGACTCGAGTGGCGCCTACCGGCCACGGCCACTTGAGATGGATACCAGGCCCCGGCGTTCCGCGGCTTAGCATGCCAAAACGCAGGATCACCGCCTGTTGATGAGGTTCGACAATTACGATTGAACTGAGTGCGGCCATCAGTACAATCGAAGCTGCTACAAATGGAACCAACAGGAGCGCCGCAAGGCGAAAGAAAGCGGTCTGTGATACATCGAATCCGAATACATCGTGGAGCATACCAACGATCGTCTTTCGGGCATCACGCGGATTGGTTAACCCTTCAAGAATATAGGAATCAAGTGCAGAACGTGGCATTTCGTCATTCCGGCGCGGACGAAAGAACCGCACAGCGACCGCAAAGCCTATCTCGATTGCCAAAAGCGCTGCCAGTGCCGCCAATATATACTGGGATACTTCCGCCAAAAGGGGAATGT
>WJJU01000577.1 GCA_014729595.1 Chitinivibrionales bacterium | reverse complement strand
CCCGGGGAAGTGCCGAAGTAAATTCTACCCGAGTCGGGTCGAAAAAATTTTTCATCCCTTCGCGACACCCCGGTCCATTTAATCCAGATACCTTCGTCCGCGGCCGTGGCCGCGAGCGGGAACTCAGTTAGAATGTACGGCGTGGCTTGCTGTGCGTGTGTCGGAATGAGCCCCAGTAAAAGCGCCATGACCATGTAGCGTGCTGCACCCATGTCGTGATCCTTTCAGGGTTGAATCGCTTCCCTGTCTATTGTAATCAGAAATGATAAACAATTCCGGTCTTGACGGCAGAAAGAGGTAGCAGATCGACTTCCAATAGAAGCCGCATCTTGGACCCCATCGTGGTGCCGAATGTCAAAATAGGCAACATCGTTCCCCCGCCGAAATTCGGCAATGCTTCAATTTTTTCCAGTAGATTTTCCTCGTCGCCGAACCTGAAATCCATTCCAAAGATGCCGAGGTTAAAAAATGCGTGGTTGAATCCGCCACTGATGAGCAGAACATGATCGACGGTGACGCCGACGTCGAAATCGACCGTATCCCTTTGTCCTTCGCCCGACTGATCGGATACGATCGTTTCGACAATGTTGGGTAAATTCATCTCGATGTCGCCGAATAATTTAGTGTAGGATAAGGAAAGCTTCTCCTTAACTATGTCGAATGCCAAGGTGTGCCCGCTCGGCAATTTCCATCCCAAATCTTCGTCGGTAGCGTAGTGAAAGGAGTGCGTCTCGTTGTTGCGTATTCGCTCTTGGTTATCTAAAAAGAAATCTTCATCTTCGGTTTGAAAGTCACGAGTCAGAAAAATCGGCAACGAGTATGCGGCGTTGAGTTTGCCCTCGGCTTTCGTGTCGACGCCGAAGCGTGATACAAGCGAAATGCGGCTATATTTTACCGCAACCGTAGGGGACCAAACCGCGACGGAGTAGGTCCCCTCCGCGTTACCGTACATCTGATCGGAGGAATAATTTACGGTTTGTGCCCGCTGTGCCCCGAGTGGATTGGATTCCTCGTCTCCTTCGGGAACTTTTACCGTCAAGTTTCCGAGCAAATCCACTCCTACTTTTGCGCGAAGGTCGAAATGGAAGGTGTGACGGTGCAGGTTGCAGGCGAAGCGGAGCTTCTCGCCGGCGCGGAACGCATACCCGAAGCTCATGGATTCCCACCCCATCGTCAGGGTAAGAGGGACGTTGGTCGCGCCTCGAAGAAAAAGGTCCATGTTCTCGGATTCGACGGGAATGGTCATCTCGGGAGCGCCGAGAATATTCTCGTAGCGCAAGTACATGTTCTGTGTGCTGGCAAAGCTGGCCACGCCGCCGAACATCGGAACATCGACCAAGAAGGAGGTGTTGGTATGTTGACTGGCGGAAGCCTTCGGTTCGAACGGTTCGCCGTCCTCGGCGAGGAAGTCGGAAACGCCCTCGGACATTTGACTCATCATGTTGTCGGGTGCAACGAACCTGAACGGCATGTTGAGCGCCAGGTATCCCCTTGGTTGCTCGAAAGAGACATTCAGCGGATTGCGGAGTAGATCATAGTTGAATCCGCCCGATACTTCGGCCTGGAACGCCGGCGATTCGATTACCGGTGCAAACTCTTCGGAATCACCCTCTTCTTCGGCGACGGCCGCACTCACTACGAGAAACAACACTAAAATGAACCGATATCCGCAATATCCATGCATGACGAACCACCTTTGGGTGAGCAAGGAAACGGAAAGTAACTGGCTCAATTGTATCGTGGTGAGCCGAGGGTGTCAAGAGAAAATTTTTCCGCGAACACATTATGGGCGGCCCGTTTTTAGAAGCTCTTATCCGAGGTGTGTTGCATGCGAAAGGACGGCTTCGGAAAATGCCCGTACAAGCATTCGGTTTATGCTCGGATTCGTATATACGTTTCGCGGTTTGTCGACCAAGGCGTGGGGTGAAGCGCCATGGGGGATTTTGCTGGATAATTAGGCGGAGATTCGACCGCCGGTAGGGAGCAATGCGCTACAGTACCGGCGATTGAGATTAGTTTCAGGCCGCCCCCGCCGAAAGAGAATCAGAGATCAGCCTTTTAAGCTCATTAGAATATTTGAAAAGCGGTACGGCACGGCGGGGAAGAGGAACGACCTCGCCGGACTTAGGATTGCGTGCGGGACGTGGCTTGCGCTCTTTCGTATAGAATGTACCAAAACCGCGAATTTCGATCGACCGGCCTTCTTCGAGAATAGCCGAGATTGTTTCGAGTAAGACCTCGACAACTATTTTAGTGTCGGACTGAGTCAGCCCGGTGGTCTTGGCGATATCGATAATCAGATCATGTTTCGTTTTGTTCGCCACGTTTCCTCCCAGGTGTTATGCTTCCTACAAAATAAATATCCGATCATCTTGTTGAAAAGTCAAGGGAAAAGTGAATCGACGCTTTTCGTTACTATTCTTCGGAGTCCGGCGTCAGCAACAATTTTGCTCGGTGCGGATTCCGAAAGTTGTTGAGTATTGCGGCATAATCGACGTTTTTACTTTCTCGTAGTTTCTTGCATGTCAGGCAGCTACGAAATCGCTTTTCAAATAATTTGAAACTCATTTTCGTTCGGAGTTGATGCATGTTGTGTCGTATGATCCTTTCTCCTTCTCTATTATCCGGCGCAAAGAGGCAATCCTGACGGAGGATAGGCGTTGCCGCTGATTCCGGCAAATTTTGGCCCGAGGACACGAATCGTTGTAGAATACGCCATTGCTGCCTCCGGTCGAGAATGCCGAAATCGATTTTCCCGTCGCGCACCAAATGTTTGCGCATTTCTCGACGTGAACACCAAAACGAATGGTATGATTCCCTCGGACCAAAGCACTTCCGCAAATGACGACAGTATTTGACCGAGAGATTTTCAAGATCAACCCATTCGGTCGGAATGGGAAGAACGTCATAGAGGTGATCCACTTGAAGGCCGCCGCAAGGTTCGAATCCAACCGGTCTGCGGCCGATTACCGGCTGTCCCAACGACCACGGCTCATAAATCCCATACCCAAACCCCTCGGCTACGGAAGTTGTAATGGTGCGGCTGCAAAAGCGGTGGAGCGGTAGGAAAGGGCTGCTCATAGGAGTGTCGTCCTTTGAGGGTACCAATGCTTTAATGCGGCAGGCATTCATGATTACGGGAAGGCGATGCCGGCGACAGAACGCGTGTAGCTTATTATATAATTCACGGTCGGCCGGGGCGGTTCCCGGTCCGCCCAGTAGAAGGTTTGCTCGAAGACTTGAAACGGCTATAAGTATTGCCTCCAATACATTTTTGCGGGATACCACCCGAACCGGGTATACGAATGTCGGTCGCCGAGGATCAAACCATGTGCCGTCATGGATCGCAAGTCGCCGAAGTGTACGCTCTACGGTCGTATGTGTACTCAATCGCTTTAGAGAGGGGGGATGGCTCGGTACGACGTTCGGCAGCAGTTCGGCCTCAATTCCCGCCGAACCAAGTACTTTTTGTATCGAGCGGCTAATAGTCACAAAATGCACGTTGGGCGGATATAAGTATCGCCATATCGGAATGCCGGCTGTTTTCAGCAAACGAATTGAGGACAGGAGTGCCGATCTCCCTTCTTCCGCCAAATCATGGATAACCGAAATGAAGTGGATTTCCGGCATCTTTGTACATAATCCCGCCAATTCGGCGAATGCCGCCGATAAAGCCGGATTCTTGCCGAGATTCATATTGTGAGCGATTAGGCAAATGGGTGTGGGGAGTCCTCCGGCAAATACGATCCGCTTCAGCTTCCGCACAAGCCGCTCTTGAAATTGCTCAAACGCCGTCACCGAGCGGAAACAATGGTAGTCAAATGCCGGAATATCGATACACCGTAAGTGACTACCGATACCACTCTTTTCGGGCGGCGTATTGCAAGCGATAATGTTGGTGGCGCCGGCGTCGCCCTTGATATGCGAAAAGGCGCGTGCGTAGTCCGCCATTACCCGGGTTACGCCACCCGGCCGGCCGTGATAATGTATCTGGATAAGTGTCGCCGGCATCAGCTCTCGAGCTTCATCGATTTCTCTCATGG
>WJJU01000576.1 GCA_014729595.1 Chitinivibrionales bacterium | reverse complement strand
GGCTTTCCACCATGCGCCGGTCATTACCGTTTCGGGGCGCCGCTATCCGGTCGAAACCCGGTATCAGCCTCTCGTGGAATTGTGGAATGGTGAAGCGATGGGGTCGTACGTCGATGGTGTGAGCGCGGTGGTACGTGATTTGGTGCGGCGGGAGCCCGACGGTGATATTCTTATTTTTATGCCGACCATTCAAGATATTCAAGACACTATCTCGCCGCTTCGTCGCCTTGTCGCCAACCCCGAGGACCGCGTTCTTCCTCTTCACGGCAGACTTCGTGTCGAAGAGCAGCAGGAGGTATTCAACCGTCGCCGCGGTCGTACGATTATCGTCGCCACGAACATTGCCGAGACATCGGTTACCGTTCCGGGAATCAGGTTCGTTGTGGACACCGGTCTTGCCCGGACGCTTCGCTACGAGCCGACGGCGGGTGTCACTCGCATGCCGGTCGAGCGTATCGCCCGCTCTTCGGCGGACCAGCGCGCCGGACGATGTGGCCGGGTACGCGAAGGGGTATGCGTCCGCCTGTACTCGGATCATGACTATCAATCGCGTCCGTGTTTCTTTACACCGGAGATCAAGCGCGCCAATCTGGCCGGGGTTATTTTGCGCATGATGTGGCTTCGCATAGGGAAACCCGAGAAGTTTCCGTTTTTGCAGCGCCCGACACCTCGCGCGCTTGCCGCCGCCCGGCGTCAACTTCGTGAGCTGGGCGCCGTGAGCAACCGCGGCTCACTTACCGGCCTTGGAAAAAAAATGGCCCGCTTGCCGCTCGATCCACCGGTCGCGCGAATGCTTTTGCATGCCCGGCGTGAGGGAGCGGTGCGTGAGGTCGCCGTCATAGCCGCCGCGCTGTCGGTGAGCGATCCGCGATTAAGCAATGCTGATGGTGAAAGTGGCGCGGGTCGTTCCGCTCGCCTTACCGGCAGGCGGTCGGATTTTATGACTTTTGTTAACATCTGGGATGCGCTTCATGCGAGCGGTACCGGCGGTTCCGGCGCGAAGCGGTTCGCGTCGAAGCAGCGGCTGGAGCGTTTTTGCGAGGATAACGGTTTGTCTTTATCGCGTGTGCGTGAGTGGATCGAGGTACATCGCCAGATCGAACGCATTTTGCGGCGTATCGGCGGTTTGAAATTTAACCGCGAACCGGCATCATACGAGGCCATACATAAAAGCTTGCTTAGCGGGCTCGTCGCCAACATAGCACATCATGAGGGCAACGGTCTGTATCGCGGTGTGCGCGAGCACGATATCGCCGTCTTCCCCGGTTCAAAACTCCACGGAGAGCAACCCCGATGGATCATGTTCCACGAGATTGTCGAGACAAAGCGACTATACGGCCGCACCGCGGCTTCGATTCATCCCCGCTGGGTCGAAGAACTGTTTGGTGAGCGCTGTACGTATACGTGGCATGACGGTCATTTCGATGAAGAGAGCGGCGGAGTTCGCGCTCGTGAAGAGGTGACGCTTGACGGATTTACGCTGGTTCGGAATCGCATGGTCGATTTGGCGGAAAAGGACCGTGAGCGGGCCCACGAGGTATTTGTGCGCGAAGCGCTGGTGGGGGAGCGGGCGGGATACTCGTGGCGGTTTATCGCGCACAACCGCAAGCTTCGCGACAAAATCGATCTGGCGGAGCGCAAACTGCGAACGCGATCGTTGTATGCCGGTGACGATACGTTCGAACGGTTCTACAGCCAAAAGTTGCCCGGCGTATGCTCGATAGCCGAAATGAAGCGGGTATGTGCGGGATCGGGGGACAGGGTTTTTCTTTGCGCCGAAGAGGGCGATCTTCTTGCGTCGCCCATTCCCTCCCAAGTCGATGCATTTCCCGATACGATTACCGTTGCCGGTATCCGTTTGCCCTGCATGTGGGAGTATGCGCCTGCGGAGCCGAACGACGGCGTGACCGTTCACGTTCCCGAAGCGCTCTTTGGCGATGTGCCGCTCGATCTCTGGGCCTGGATCTTTCCATCATTGACCCGCCGCCGAATAGAGCATCTGGTTGACTTTATGTCAAAGCGGGTAGGGGAGGATCCGGAAAACGCCGAAGAGCTGGTGCACGAGATAGCCGATGCATTAGTCCCCGGGGCCGTACCGTTCACGGAGGCGCTGCGGGAAGTCGCATCCGAAAAGATTGGAATTGCGATAACCGAAGAAACGGTTCCAACGTGCCTTTTTCCGAAGCATTTGTGGCCGCGCATTTCGGTGATTGGTGAGAAGGGTATTGTGCGCGACGTCTTTCGGGCGGGCATGGATATGCCTGAGATTTCGGTGTCGCCTCCGAGTGTGCGCGCCTCACGATGGGCGCCGTGGTGTGAAGGGTTGGAGCGTAGCGGGTCGGACGAGTGGAATTTTGGAATTGTACCGCGGCTTGCTCTTATGCAGCCTCCCGGGCAGCTCGTTGCTTGGCGGGTGTATCCCGGCTTGCGCCGAGAACAGGGGGGCGTTGCCGTTCGAGTGTTTTGGTCAGAAACACGGGCGGCCGTCGAGCACGCGGCCGCGGTACGGAACTTACTGGAAGAGGCGCTTGTCGAAGAGCTTGCTTGGAATCTGCATTCGGTAACGGTTCCCCCGGCACTGATCGGGCAGGCATGCGACTTCAGTTCCGAAGATGAACTCAAGCATACGCTGGAACGCTTGACGGTCGAGCGTGTTCTGAGGCTTCCCGCCGAGGTGCCGCGTGACGCCGCCGGTTTTCGCGCGCTTTTGTCGTCGGCTGCGGAGAAAATACCCTTGGCGGCGGAGCAGGCGCTGGGGTTGATCGCAGCGGTTGCCGACGGCTATGAGCGCTGTGCCCGCAAGTTGGAAAAGATGGCCGCGCGTCATCCGCAAAGCCCCATGTATCAGTCCATTGCCGAAAGACTGTACGACTCATTCGATAAGTACATCGAGATGCTGTTCGACGAATCGCTGTCCCCACGGTTTCTGGACGGGCTTCCGCGGTACCTCTTGGCGTTCGAGGCGCGAATCGAAACGGCGTTTCTTAATCCTCGACGGTTCCGGACGGTTATGGCGGATATTGAAGCATTTCGAAAAACGCTGCGGAGGCTCCAAGCCAGACCGGGAGCGGCAATGCCCTCGCGCCGTCTGGAACTGGAGCGCTACGCACAGTGGATCGAGGAGCTTGCCGTAACGCAATTCGGTCGCTCGAAAGTAAAGCCGCTCATGCCGATCACCCCCGAAGGGCTCGCGGCGCGGGGCCGGGAACTTTTGGAAACGTGGTAAGCGGGGAAGCGTGCGCCGCTTACATAACGGGGAATTCCGCGGGGGCGTCGCGTACTACCTGCATTTCTCGCTCGGAATCGCCGGCGCGAACCATTTAGTAGGACTTGATAATAGCGGCGTTACGTTGGCCCTCGCATCCTGCTCGGGGGGCTTCGCCCCTGCCTTACGGCAGCCGCCTTCGGCCATCCATGGCCTTCGGCTCCAAGCTGGGGTATAGAGGGCGGCCCGAGCCCCCTTCAAAAACCTACTTTGTACAAGTATGAGGACTTGCCGCGAATTCGTTCCCGAATCTATGGATTCGAATTCTCCCAAAACGGGCGGCCGGCAAGTACCTCGATCGGCGGCTGATCGAAGTTGTTGACCGATGCGCTCTTGTATATGTCTGCGATGAGCGACTCCAAGGTGGTATTCTGCGCCTTGACGCCTTCTATGTACTGCGGAAGACCGTCTCCCCAGGGTGAGGGAATTGCCGGGAAGCTGATAACTTCGTGTTCGCCGTCCACTTTTTCGCCGGTGAACATCGCAACGTGTGCCGTGCCGTCAAGAAATAGAATGTCGCCTGCTTGGGGTTTATAGCCGTTCATGGTGAATTCTATCTCGGGAGGCAAATCGTCGTCATGGGTTTCTATGGTATAGTACAACCGGCGCTGATCCCCCGGTCGAACAACGGAATCGGTGAAGGTTTCGCCCGCCTCGCGGGCATCATAGATCGATTTGATGTCGTCACGAGTGGCGGCGCCCGATTCGATTGCGCTGAGAAATACAAACTCGGCGCAATTGAGGGACAGCTTATCCGAAGGGGGCAAGGGTTCCGCATTATCTCGTACCCAGTCTTTAAAACTGGTGTCCGATTGCGGAGTAACGGATCCTGGTACGGCCCAGTTGAAGTCAAGCTGCGTGAGGGCCCGGGCCGCGCCGATCGTCGGCATGCTGTCTTGGACGGGACCGTTCGATTCAAGCTCCATAAGGTCCATTCGGTAGATAAGCTCGTCGATGCTTAATCCGGTTTGTTCCGAGAGCTTGATTAAATGCTCATGCTGAATGTTGAAATCTTCTACAAATACCCCGTTCATATAGTTGAAGTCAAAATACACGCCCTTGCCGTTCAGCGTGCCTTCCATGCGTATTTCTCCACTCAAATCAATCAAGCCGCCGGTATCCTTGTAGGTTTCGACTATGTCCAGCGGAATATTCAACGTTGACGATATACTAGCTTCATCGTCTTTCGATTTCAGCTTCGCAAACTTGTACTCGTACGTTACCGTAAAGAGCCCCAACAGCTCGTTTATCATATCCATTGACCAGTCGCCGTCAATGCATCGTCCCAGCACTTCCGAAATGTGATCCAATGTAATTTCATCCTTCATTTTTAGCTTGATTGTATGATTATCCATAAATGGAAATTTCTTGGATAATTCTATGGTAACGGGGGCTTCTCCCTGCTTCAAGCTACTAAGAACGGGGCCAAGGTCGATGGAACCGGTCCTCTTAAGGTCGTCCAAACCATGTTCTATCGCTTGAACGACATTGTCCGTGGCAAAGTTTTTTACATCCCCGACATCCCCGCGCACGGTAAAACCGACGTTACCGATGAGGGGCACGTTAAATTCTTTCTTGTAAACGCCACCGAATTCAAGCGACGGATCAAGTTGCCCGGAGACAATACTCTTTCGCAGCCAAGCGTTGGCAAATTCATTACGCGACATATCGGGATCAATATATTTCTGAACGTACTCGAAGGTAGGCATGTCGTAATGCGTAAGCGTTTCGTCGTAATGGGGTACGATTTCGTTCGCGTGCGGTAACATGAAAGGATGATACGGTCTACCGGTGTCATGTTCAACATAATTCTCGGCATAGTATGCGTCAAGACGTCCTTGCGCCATTTCGTCCGAACTCGGGCGTACCGAATCCGAAAAAAGGACAGAAACCTCGGCTGAATTTTGAAGACTAATTTTATGGGGCGCTTCAAGTTCATTCGCAATTTTGAACTTCTGCCAAGCAACCCTGGTATCGTCATCCATGACGCCGGACCGAGCTTTGGCGGAATCGAGATATCCGAGGTCTATTAGCTGTGCCTGCACGAGCGTGGTCGCCTCCCGCCGTAACTGAGCATCCCCACTGAAGATGTTGTCCGCAACAAAATCGCGGGCGAAGGGCATGATCCGGTCTCGCGCCGTGTCGTCGTCGAACGTTAGCCCGGTGCCGGCATTGAATAGGCGTTCAGCCGTGCCCGGTCCTACTACGGTCCCCTCTTCTCCGAATGGGTTCGGATTGGTAAGATTGGCCGCGTGATAGAGACGGATTCCGACCATGAAATCCGGTCCGGGAACGCCGTCGATATCTCCGTTGTAAAATCCGTTCTCTTTGAGTTTCGTTTGCAGAGCCATGACGCTTTCGTTTGAAAACTGGCTATCCGGATCATACCTGAAACCGTTGACTTCAAAATTGCCTTCCGAGGTTAGGCCCATGACGGCCATTTCGGCGCCGTTGTAACGAACTGCCAATCCACCGCCCGAATCGCTTACATCCAGGGTAAACGCGGCCGGGTCCCTATCAGGAAACATTTCCTTGAATGACTGAGCCAGCACATGATCGCTCTCGAAGCTCTCCACCAGCTCCCGGATTTCCCGCTTGCTCAGACCATCACACCGCTCTTGGAGATATGCCCACAGTCCCAGCGAAGATTCCGAGAGTGCCGGAATTTCGGATGAACCTTTACCGGTTGTGTTGACGAAAAGCTCATGCAGGAAACGGGCGGTCGCTTCCCGTGTCTCTTTGGAAAAAGACCCGGGAACGTCAGACGCATTGAGAGACGCAAGCAATGTCGGTATATCATCCGCACCTATACTCGTAGAGTCGTACTCGGGCCTTGTCAACAGTTCGCCGTAGGCGAGGTTGAGGTCCGACTGCAAATTGGAGACATCGAAACTGGACAGAGAGACGAAATCGGCGAGTGTATACGTTTCGGCCGAAGTAAATTGTTCCTCAACGGCGCTTCGCCAAAAAGAATCGAGTTCTTTGTCGAGGTCGACGGCGGAGAATTCCATGACTTTTGTGTTCGGATCCAGCATAAAACGCCGCTTGTTTTGGGTCCATATTACAACCGGGTTCTCATTTTTATCAACGAACCATTCGGCGCCGTCGAGGAAGCGGTCCAGGTTGGCTACGGAATCGCCGACGCCCTGCCATTGCTTGACCGGATCCTCAATACCCAATGCGGCGAAACCCCTCAAGGCTTCGCTTGTCAGCTTCGCTATTTCTCCGGCATCGACGGTAAGTATGCGGCGGTATGCCTTTCCGTTGACGACAACCGAATCTTTCTCGACGGAAAAGCCTTGAATGTTGAGGGCGCCGGCTATGTCTCCCAACCCCGCGAGAACATCCGCCGCGACCCCCACCTCACTCGTGTTCGGGTTGTCGGGCTCCAGAAGAGCATCGGCTATGTTTACGATTCCGCTTCCAGTTTGCATCAGCCCTTCGCCGGAATCGCCGGTGTCGATCAAGCCGGAAAGCCCGTAAATGGCCTGAAGATAATCCAGCACGCCGGCGTTTTCCTGACTAACAAGACCGTGGATTTTTCCGCCGGCGGCCTGAAGGCCGTACAGAAATGAGTTCCCGGAAGTCTGCGCACCGGCACCGGCTAATCCCAGAATACCTCCAACATAGTCTCCGTTGGCCAGAGTCCGGCCCGCCCTGAGAACCTGGGAACCTGTTTTCATCTCGGGCAAAACGGGAGCGCCGTCGGCGCCCTTTACCATGCCGAGAGTAGTGATGAGGTCAATGCCGAGGTTGAGCGCAATGTCGTCAAAGGAGGAGCCGTTAAGACCCGCGTATGTGGCATTGAGAGCGGAACCAGCCAATGCGAACCCGACGGCCGGCGCGGCCGCGCCTCCCGATAGAAAGGTGAGGGCGATGCCGCCGCCAATCTGGAAGACGGTGCCGAGAACACCGAGAAAATCACTGCGTGTCCGGACTTCGGGGTCCTGATCACGAAAAGTGAGATATTCTTCACCGTCGGACACCGCTTTGACTCGCTCGATATCCTCGCCAATTCCGACACGGACTTTTACTTCGCCGTCTTTATCGTGTCTGACCGCATAGAGCTTGCCGTCAATTTTTTGGGCTTCCCATCCCTTTTCCAGGAAAAAGACCGTGTCTTCGTCGTAGATCGTGCGTTCCCATGCCTTCAAAACCGACCCTTCGGGATCGCGCAGCTCAATAGCACCTTCGGCGGTTGGTGTTATTTCGACGGTGTCGGGAAGTTCCACATTTGGGCCCAGATCAATCATGCTTCGCACGTTTCCGGCGATTTTAACATAATCGGATCCGGCACCCATTTTGACTGAGTCAACTAAGAAATCCGCTCCGGGTTCTATGATCAGTTTGTCATTACCGTCGGTACCGGTGACCGAGTTACCATCCACTATCGCTCCGTCCACCTTAGTTCGCTCGCCGGATTTCGGGTCGGTCATCACGGTATCGCCTTCAACCACCACCGTTGCCCCGTCGTCTCCGCCAAGCTCGATGTCATCAAGAAGAAACTCGGATCCCGCGCGAAAAAGGTATTGCTCCCCGCCGTCGACGCCAAGCATGCCCTTGCCGAATAGATCCAGCGTGCCGCCGTTGATGTCGCCCGTGAGATCGATCGTGCTGCCCGGGTCCGACAAGATATAGTTCATGTCGCCGTCGAGGTCCAGGTCCGCCGCCAGTTCCGATTCGCCTTTTGCATGAATTATCGTACCGTTAACCGGACCCGCCGGTATCTGACTGAGGTCAAGATCTTCGACTACGGCTTCTTCGACCAGCAACGACGACAATCCGCCGCCGAATTCGATCTTCATATCCTCCTGGCGTCCCATTACGAGGACCGTGTCGTTACCGATATTGAATTTTACATCAAGGTTTCTGTTTTGCGTACTCGCACCGTCCAAGGCGACCACAAGATCGTCACCGATTCCGCTTTCAACAATTGAGAGATTTTTCTTGCCGGATGAGGAGTCGGCGCCGACAAAGAACGTGTCGCCGGAAAGCAGAGCGGGATCCAATCGCTCGGCAAAAAATCTCAAGGTAGCGTCGGGAGACCATTTTTTGCCGTCGGCCAATCCCCAGTCCTTCCAGACTCGGTCCTTGGTTAGTTCCATCTTCTGTTTGTTGTAAAGATGATCACCGTCGGCGTCCCGCTTCCAGCTATGAAGCTGGTCGTTAAGGTCGAACAGCTCGCGGCCCTCCAACATACTCTTGCTGGAACCGGTCAGAATAG
>WJJU01000575.1 GCA_014729595.1 Chitinivibrionales bacterium | reverse complement strand
GTTGGTCTCCGGCCCCTGCCGTCGAACTTCTACCTTCTACCTTCCATCCTCCTGTTTCTCCTGCGAAGCCGGCTTAGGTAATGACTCCGCATTTTTTGAATGGCCGCACCCTTTCAAAGCTCTCCGCCGGGCAAGCGGTCACGTTCCTTACCCCGGAAGGGCGAAACCGGCGCAAATAGTTCCCCTTTTGCTGGTGTACAACATATATATTGAAATCGCACCCAACAACCAACACTATACGGCGCGGTTTACGGCTATCTGCAAAAATTGGTTTCTTTACCCTTGCACCGCAAAAGCTCGTGGCCGCTCAAATGTCGGGCGGAAGGGATTTGGATACCGAGTAGCACCGCCACCGCTTTGCCCTTCGCGGGCCGAAGTGGGCGATTGAAGGTTTTGCGGCCCGGTTCAGGCGAATCGGTCTTGGATCGCTTGGCGTGGCTGCGTTGTCGCATATATCGCGGTCCGTGCGCAAAGCCGGAGGAATTGTTCGGCAAGCCGCAAATCCCGAGGGGTGAAAGCCCGCACCTGAGAGGTGCCGGCAAACCTTTCCGGTCGTAAGGTAATTCGCTTCGATAATCAAAGAGACGGTGCGATGCTTTCTCGGCAATAAATTGTTTTTAGTTATAACCTAAATTCGCCGATTTTCTCGCGGAGAATCGCACCAAGGCGTTGGGTGATAAGGATTTCATGAATTCTGAACATACCCGGGTGGGTATGCCCTGCGATTTCTTCAACCCTTCTCAACTCAGCGACTTGCGCACTTCCTATGTTCAGAACCGACGAATTTAGGTATAAGTAGATTTCCGAATTCAGATGGCCGGGTGATGGTAGTCCAAACGAGCATGCTGAGAGGTACTTCTATAATCTTCGGTGCTTTGGCCCGTGGTTACATTTCATCCCGCGGCGCAAGGCTTTGGCGTGAAGGAGTATCCGGGTACATTGGACGCTGGTACAAGCTTGGCTACTTGTTCGACGGCTCTCCAGTTGAGAAGTCCGCCGGTATGAAATGCCGATCATGGACTAAAATGGGCGTCGGTAATACCGGGGATCCAAGCAAAGGGGGGGGCGGTGTCGGAGCGAAAGAGGAAATGGTTCGTCGATAAGATCCGCCGGTTTTAAAAGCGGCGGACGATGCTGGGATCCTGTCCGAATTACTTCCACGAGCCGTCGGGGCTTGCGGCAAGGCGCCTCGATGGTAGGCGAATGCCGAGGCGAGGGAATGTGACCGTGGAGGGGCTCGCCGGCCGCTGATGGCGAGGGAAGGCGGGTTTTGGGCTTAGGCTCTAAGCCCGATTGTTGCATGATTGGCAAAAGCATGGTCACCGGGATCGATGCGATATGATGTCGGCTTGCCATGAATCGTGTTTAAAAAAACCTTTTTTCGGGTGAGCGAAAAACTATGCGACATGCTATGAAAACCCGCCGTTTTGTAAGTGTGGCGGTCCTTTTGACGGCCGTATTTTCAAACATTTTGGCTTCGCCGTATCCGGTGGTTGTTCTCAGAGACAGGGGATTTTCTCAAAAGCGGATTGTCGATCAGCTTAAAGAATCCTCGGGGCCCGGATTCACGATACACGAATATGTGGGAGCCGGTTCCGTTTATCGGATTCGCAAAGCGATCGAGCGTCACTCGCCAAGGTTTGTTGTGGCTCTCGAAGAGGCTTCGGCGGAAGCTTATGCCCAATACCAAGCCATTCATCGCTTGGCCGCCCGGATTCCATCGATAGTTATTACGACTAAGTCGGTCGACACCGCGCGCTTTGCGCTCGAGAATTTTTTGAATCTCCATGCCGAATTTCCCATAAAGCGAGGGGTCAAGGAGCTTGAGTCTCTGACGAACAAGCCGATTAACAGGCTGGGAATCATTCATCTCGAAGAAGACGCTTTTAGGGTCGGTGTGCTCAGGGACGAATGCGTGTCTAACGGTATTGTTTTGAGGTCACATGCACTACCGCCCGACGGGCGGAATGTCATTGCCAATATCAAAAAGGGTGTTCACCTTCTCAAGACCGTCCATAAAATACAGGCATTGGTGGTTCTTGATGATCCGTTGCTTCTGCGCACGAGTGTTGTGGAAAAAGGATGGAAACCCGCTCTGCGCGAATTTTACATACCGGTCATCACCGATGCGCGTTCTCTTTTGAACGCGGAGCTGCGGGTTGAAACTATTTGCCTTCACCCCGACTATTCCTCGTTGGGCAGGCATGCCGCAAGGCTCATGGATGAATACAAGGATCGAGAGGTGTTGCCGCGGCATGCCCGCAAACGTCGTGCACTTTCCTATGTTGTCCTCAGCGGAGGGCGGGAAAGCCGTGTTCGGCTTGCCGCGGAGTCGGCCGAAAGAGATCATGCGGATAAGCGAATCGAAACAGCACTTTTGTCGTCGAATACGAAGGATCATACAAATGCGAATACGAAGTATAATACAAAGGCGGGCGAAAAGGTCGATACGATAGAAATTGAACGAGGCGGCAACGCTTCCGAATGGGATGAAACTACCGCAGAGCGGCGCGCGGCGGTACAACCGGCGGAACACAAGGCGCGCCCGTCAACGGAGAAGCGGCCCGAATCATTGTTGGCAAGTCGAAAGCCCCAGCGTGCCGCGATTTCAACCGCGGCCAAGCGCAAAGAGGTCGTGCGGAGGCGAATAGGTAACGTAGTGGACGAGAGAGAAGCGGCACAAAAGGAAATAGCGGTCTCGCGGGCGTCGAAACGGACCGTTGACGTGAGGCGCCGAAATCCCGAGAATCGCCGGGCGACGGCATATGCATCACATTCTTCCACAGTGGAGAAACGGGATACTTCGGGCGGGGGACGGACCGGGGCGCCTGTTGTTGACACGCGCGAGGCATCCGCTGCCGAAGCGAACCGGGTGGGTGAGCTAAGGGAAGCCCCCATTGCTGTGCGGTGGCTGTATAATCCGCTTGCCGCAGCCGGAGTCGGCGCCGTTTTCTTGGCGTTCCTTATCGCCTTTGCCGCGGCTGTCCGCGGGAGATCTTCGATAAAAAACGGAAGCGCGCCGGGAGATATAGACGTGCTTATAGTTGGGCGAAAAGGAAAAAAGATTCCGCTTTCATCGATAAGTACGGAAAAGCGCTCGCTGAACGATTTCTTAGGGAAAAGCGGCTATTCGGTTCGTTGGGTGACGAATGCATTACGCCTCTCGAAGATCGTTGAAGAGACAAAACCGGAGGTTATATGCGTGGACTGTTCATATAAGAAAGGCATTGTAGAGAAAGTTGAGCGGCTGGTTGTCGGAAACCAACTTTGCCGCGGAGACGTTCTCGTGATATATAATTGCAGCGACGTTTCCGCCGTAAAAAGAAAGTCACGACATGCTCATCCGATTGTTTTTGGACATGAATTCGCCGGTGATGAATTTTTACACAGCATACAATTGGCTTTGCGTGGTTCCCATGAACCCCAAGCGTACGGTTCGACAAAGGGCAAGGTCCGAAACGAAATTCAGGGCGTTATTCCGGAAGACGGTCTGAGCGACATATTCCAGTTTATTGAGAGCTCTCAAAGGAACGGCTGTTTGATCATTGAAACGACTAAGCCGATCGGAATCGTTTTTTTTGAGGACGGCAGAATCGTTTCGGCGGAATATAAATCGCTTTCCGGCACCGAAGCGGTCTATAATATTTTAGGATTACGAAGCGGGTCATTTCGATTTGTCGGCAATAAAACGCCCGGGAAACGAACTATGAATACCGGCGTATTCGAAGCGGTGATCGGCTATGCGCAGCTTAAGGACGAGAAGCTGCATCGACTCCGCGATAATGTCGCAAATCATTATTCCGGTCGTGGTAGTCTTAATTAGTTTTTCAATTCAACCACGTCGCTCAATGAGTTCTCTACGGTCACTGATCCCGCTTTGCGGGCGTCGGTGATCGGTTATGGTAACGGCTCAAAACATTCTTTTTACAAGAGATAAGCTTTTCTTGCGCTTGAGGAAACTATGGCAAAGTACACCGGTACGATTCTTCTGATGTTTTTGTTGGAGTTGGGG
>WJJU01000574.1 GCA_014729595.1 Chitinivibrionales bacterium | reverse complement strand
TCATAACCGACAACCAGCTACGGAAATCCTTTTCATGCCCATCCATCTCCATTTCAGTAACCGCACCGAAGACCTTTTCTTGGTATTCGCCGAGGAGTTCGAACGAGCATGGACCGATCCGTTGGAACCACCGCCTCTGGTCGTGCCGAATAACAACCTGGCGAAATGGTTGAAAGTGCAATTCGCTCTTCGTAACGGCGCGGTGGCCAACCTTAATGTGCGGTTTTTAGAAGAGCTTCTGTGGGGGGTTCTCTCAGCAAGTATACCGGACACGACCTTTACGACTCAGCGTGTGGGCCTTCTGGACTCCGAATTACTGGAGCAGCTTCTTTTCCATGTACTCAGCGACTCGACAGTCCTTGTTCCCGAAGGTCCCCTGCTGCCGCTCTACAACTATCTTCACCTTGGAAACGGAGAAGTCAGCGCTCCACGAAAAGTGCGGCTATGCGGGCAGCTTGCCGGCTTATTTTTGGAATACGAATACAATCGCCCCGCTACACCGCTTACGCCCGGACTACTCGACTGCTGGCCCGACGCGGACTTCTTTACCAGTGATCGATCGGCCGACCACGCAATGGAGCTGTGGCAACGTACGCTGTACGGAATGGTGTTTGCCCCCGGCGGCGCTCGTGATCGACTAGCCGATGCATGCGGGATTCTCCAGTTGACGCTTCCGCAACTTCATCATCGCCTTCGCACCGACAGCATACGCTTAGCTCCCCTCCCCTCCGGCCGCCTTTTCTGCTTCGGCACCGCCAACCTCAGTTTGTTCCACCGTAGGTTGCTGCACCAGATTGCGCGGACGGCCGACGTATTCGTCTATTTGCTCAATCCATGCGCCGCTTTTTGGGAAGACGTACGAACAACGCGCAAGCCGGGGCTTGGACGACGCACCGCTCGCCCTTCGTTGGAACAACAGCAATCTCTCCGCTTTAAACCGGAAGAATATAGTGAGGAACATGCGCCACCGACCGCCGACGAAAACACGCTCCTGGAACTCTGGGGCCATATCGGCAAGGAAAGTATCCGGCTTTGGTGTCAATCAACCGACTATGATTTTGCATTCGAGGAGGTACCATGCGGCCCCGAAGAATACATGAGCGTTCTTCACCGCGTGCAGGATATGGTGTTGGCGCGCACCGATGATGCCGGTCCGGATCGTCTGCCTCAAGATGCAAGTATTCAGGTATTCGATTGCCCAAGCATTATCCGCGAGGTCGAAACCATACGCGATTCAGTACTGCATAACCTCGAAAATACCCCCGACCTTTCTCTCTCAGACATAATGGTGTTACTTCCCGATATCGACCAATACCGAGGAGCTATTCACCAGGTTTTCGGCGCCTATCATCAGGGGGATGAGGGGTGGGTGCCGTACGCGATTGCCGATGAAAGCGCCGGAACGAGTCACTTTGCCAAAGCGGTCGAGTTGCTGTTGTGCCTAAGCGACGGATTATTCAGCAGGCACGAGGTGTTCTCCTTCTTTCGTAACCCTTTGGTGATGCACGGACTTGGCGTCGATCGGAATACGATCGATACATGGGAGCGGTGGGCCGACAATCTGAACATCTACCACGGCTTCGACCGGGAGCATCGTTCGCGAACGGAGCACAATCCCGCCGAATTGCACACATGGCGCCATGGTCTGCGTCGCCTTTTGATCGGCCGCATAGCCGAAGATCGCGTATACCTTGGTTTGAGCACCGACCCGGCGGAAGCAGTAGTACCGTATCGAGAAACGAGTACCGAAGATGATGAGACACTCGGGGCGTTCTGCACGGCGGTAGAATCGCTCTTTGCCGATGTCGATCATTTGGCACACGAGTCGTGGAACAGCCCGGCCGAAACAGCGGCGTACCTTTGTGACATGATTGGCCGGTGGATCGCTATTGCGCCCGAGCATAGCGAAGAAGAGGAAGTACGCGTGCGATACCTGGCCCGGCTTACCCGGCTCCAGTGTCATGAAAACCCGGGATCTCCGCCCATCAAACATACCGATTTCAGAGCATTGGCGCGGGCGCTCTTGTCGGTAAAGGTTCCCGGAAAAGGTACGTACCTCACCGAAGGGCTTACGATCGCGACATTGCGTCCTTCATGCCCCATTCCATCGCGTCTCACGTATATTGCGGGGCTAAGCGAAGGAGCGTTTCCTGGCCGAGAGATCCGTGATACGTTGGACCTTCGAAACACCAAGCGACAAATTGGCGACATCAACCCAATGCAACTCAATCAGGTCACTTTTTTAGAGACTCTTGTGTCTACACGCGACCGACTTTACCTGAGTTTTGTAGGCTACGATTGCAGAAAGGACGAACCTCTTCAACCATGCGGCACTATCCTGGAACTCGAATCATTTCTTCAAAATCATGTTCTCCCCCACAACACGCGATTTCTCCGCCGACAGGTGGCGCTTGTTGCGGAAACGGCGATTGTAAGCGAAGCCGACGGTCACCCATGCTGCGATCCGTGCGACACCTTTTCTTTGGAGGCGGCACGATTGCGCGGTATTCGCGCCGCCAAGAGCCAAAGCGGCTTTGTTCGTCCACACCGACTAACGTGGGGGACGAATGAACAAACTACTTCATCCGGAAACTCCG
>WJJU01000573.1 GCA_014729595.1 Chitinivibrionales bacterium | reverse complement strand
GCGACTCCGCCACGCTGCCTCCTCGCCGTTATCCCGCACCGCCGCGCCCTTTGCCGTAATGTACAATTCAGCAATCGCCGTGCCGTACACACCCCATCGCCGCATAAAAATCCGCTTAACATATACCCCGTCGTTGCATAAAAATCCGTTTGACAGTTATTTATTTCTCCGAGCAGGGTTGCAGTTAATTGATAGCGTGTGACCAGCCCTTTAGGCCAGGTTTTCCCTGGTTGTCCCCGTAACACAAATTGTGCTCGGAGTAACAAGTAAGCAGATTTTTATGTCAACGTAATTTTACCATCCAAGAAAGCCCCTCGTCATCCAATCGCAACGCTTGCACGGGATCGCCTTACGCCCGATAAGTGTTCACCTACACCGCCCCAATGTGGCTCTTTCGCGCAACCGGCGCAGGCATGCCTTCGGGCGGCAAACCATCGTGAACCGCCGTGCTCTTCGGCCGTCACGGCCGTCGAGTCCCCTCCCCGCCTCACGCTTGAATACCGAGGAACTTTTGCATCACCCGGCCCGATTTTGCGCCCAAGACATTCTAGCATCCCCCCCTCCACAATGAACCGTTTTTTCCGCAACGGCATGTCTTTTGCATACCTATTCCACAAGTATCCGCAAGGGGGTTCCCATTTGATGCTTCAGAAACGAAAAAATTCGGCAAATGCGCCGACATCATCCAAAATCAAGATTATTCACTTATGGAAGGATCTTGACACCTATTACGGCGTTCACGATCAACTCCTCAGCCTCGCGCGGCATCTTGACACCGATCATTTCGCCGTCGGCCTTTGCATTCTTGGTAATGCGGACACACCATTGAAACATGAGTTTGAGCGAGTCGGCATGCCGGTTAAATCGCTGAATGTAGCAAATGGCGCCTCGCCGCTTACCGTGACAAGATTAGCCGATTTTCTTAGGCGCGAAAAACCGCACGTAGTGCATAACTACTGTCTCAAAACCAACATAGTCGGCGCCCTTGCGGGGCGACTCGCCGGAATCCCCGTCGTCATATCAACCGAACTGACTAAAAGGGACCAAGCCGGATCACCCGCCAAACGATTCAGGGACCTTCTCCTTTACCCTTTGACACGCGCGGCATATCATATCTCCGACGCCGTCGTTTTTGTATCTCATCATGTGAAGTGCGAATGGGTTGGGGGGGGCCAATCAAATAAATACCGGATCATCCATGCACCATACAACGACCGTAAAATATCCGCTATCGACCCCTTCATTGGTAAAAAACGCCGACAAAGCGACGGCGTTATAATCGGCAACATAGCACGACTCAGTCCCGAAAAGGGGCATGAGGATCTGCTGCGCGCGCTCCCTCGCGTCATCGAATTCTATCCCAACGCCAAGCTGCGAATTGTCGGGGGCGGACCATACGAACATTATTTGAAAGAACTTTGCGGACGGCTAAAGCTCGAGCGATCCGTTCACTTTGTCGGCCATAAAGAAGACGTCGCTCACGAACTGCGCCAAATGACCCTATTCGTGCATCCGTCCAGAAGCGAAGGTATGGGAATCGCGATCGTAGAGGCCATGATGTCGGGCTTACCGGTTATCGCCACCAACAACGGAGGCATACCCGAGGTGATCACCGACGGCGAAACGGGAATTCTCGTTCCTCCCAAAGACCCCATGCGCCTTGCCGAGGCAATCCTTATGATCCTGAGAAAACCGGACGAAGCACGATCCATGGGCGTGCGAGCCCACCGGTCGGCTCGAGCCGGTTTCCATCCGGGGGTGTTCACGAAAAAACACGAAGACCTATATCGCGAGTTGGTGTACCAAAAAGCACCCTTCGCCGTCAAGGAATATACGCCGGAAGGTTCACCATGAAATGCATGAGCGGCAAAGCGCGTCCGTTTGCCCTCACGCCGGTTTTTGCCACAATTTTAGCCGCCGGCGTTCTGACGGTATTACTCGAGAGGACATCGGTAACCAAAACTACACAGTGGTCTATCGGCATATATTCCGGCCCCACCCCCTTTGATCTCTCGCCGTCGTCCCTTGCCCAAAACCCGGTCTTGACCGCGGATGACGTCACCGATGTACGGGCAGAATTCGTTGCCGACCCCTTTATGATACAACGCGATACTATTTGGTATATGTTTTTCGAAGTTATGAATGCGGGAACCGGCCAGGGTGATATCGGTTTGGCACTAAGCACCGACGGTCATGAGTGGCGATATGACGGGATCGTGCTCGATGAGCCGTTTCATCTTTCGTATCCACACGTATTTTCGTGGGAAAGGGAGCACTATTTGGTACCTGAGAGCCATCGTGATCGTACGGTTCGGCTCTATAAAGCATCCTATTTTCCTTACGGCTGGACCGTCGTTGACACGCTTATACACGGTTATCATGTTGACCCTACCGTTTTCAGACGTAACGGCAAATGGTGGCTATTTGTCAGTAATCCCTCCCGTGACATACTCCGGTTATTCTGGGCTTTCAACCTGACTGATGAATGGCGCGAACACTCGGCCAGTCCGATAGTACGCGACAATCCTCACAGCGCTCAGCCGGCGGGGCGGTTCGTGCCGTGGGAGGGAGGCTTTATTCGGTTCGCGCAAGACGGTAAGCCTACCTATGGCAAGATGGTGTATGCCTTTATCATTAGAGCTTTGTCTGAAAGCACCTATGTAG
>WJJU01000572.1 GCA_014729595.1 Chitinivibrionales bacterium | reverse complement strand
TGATCTGGACCAATTCCGCAATTTTCCCACACCCCTTGTCCGGTAATAACCATAAATTTGGGCCAAACGAATCGGGATTTACGAATAGGCCAATATATTCCCGAGGTTTGGCCCTAAGAAACCGTCGACTTAACTCGAGAAATCCGGCGAAAGGCATTGAAATCGCTCCGTTCCGGAAAACCGTGCCGCATTACCAGCCGCGTTGCATATCGGCTTTTTTCGGGCGAAAGCGCTCAACAAATTACGCATAACTAATTGCCCTCGAAATGATTCACAATACCCCGCACGGGGACCCATCCTCACGGAAGTATTGCTGTGATTCACCGATATACCCGCTTAAAGGCGCCGTCATTTAAGCGCATAACCTGGTGGGCGCCAATTACTTATGGCCGAAAAATAAATTTATCTTGCTTGTATACGCGGCACAAAATATTTAATTGGCATAGATAGCATTTCGGCGGATGGTATCGCGGCTTTCGGCAGCACAATCTTTTCCTCGATCCCGAATTGGCACCCCCAACAGCCATAACGGAGGAAAAGTGAAAGTCGCGGGGTAGGGTTTGTTTTTCGTAGTTCGATTCGTGCACGCACTTTGGGCTTTTCCGCAATGTAGCTGCGGTTGCGTGCTTGTTTTCCCGTGTAACTGATACGGAACTGATTGAGTCCAGCCTGAATTCTTCGGGAGAGCATTTCTTCTCCTATGCGAGATGGGTTGGTACGTCGGCTGCGCTCATGCATGGCGCGTCGGAAAGGCGCCCCTGCAATAACTCAATACTAAAAGGAATAGGAGCGTTCACATGAGGTTTCTGAGGTCGATTCGCCGCAGAATGGAAGCCGCAAAAAAAGCCGCGGAAAAGAGCAAGAAGTTTCGAGTTGAGCAGCTTGAGCCACGGTTGTTGTTTGATGCGCAGCCGTTTATGGTCAATGCCGCTTCGCCATTCGATATGACCCTTCGCTACAACGAGGCCGCACAAGAGGTCCAGCTTATCGACAATCTCGTCGGCGCAAACGAGCCCGCGGTTGTCGCTTCGCAGGCGCTCGCCGACACATCCAAAGTTATTATTGAAGGATCGGAAGGGGCCGACTCGCTTACTATTGATTATTCTTCCGCTTTTGCCTTGCCGGAGGGAATTTCTTTCTCGGACGATACTCCAGATGACGGAGATTCGTTGGCAATCGTGGGGGCGCCGGGGGTTTGGGAAATATCCGGCGCCGACGAGGGTACGTTCAATGGCGATCTCCATTTTTCGGGCATAGAGAACATCACCGGTGCGGCCGACTATGACGACACATTTGTCGTTGGAAACGGCGGCTCCATTTCCGGTGTCCTTGACGGTGGCCGGGCTGGATTCGACACGCTCGAGGTGAGTAGCGATGCGGTTACGGGCATAAAGCTTACCGCAACCGATCACCAGTCGGGAACCGTCGAAATCGACGGGACGACTACAAACTATGCGGGGCTTGAGCCTATCGTTATAAATGCGGCCGTATCCAATCTCGTCGTAGATGGAAGTGCGGGCGACGATACGATCACCGTGACAAGTGGGATCGGAGGCGATATCACCGTTCAGAGTCCCGGAACAATGGAAAGTGTTGTTATAAATACGCTTCCAACCGACACGCTAACAATCGATGCCGGTGATGGTGAAGATAGTGTCACTATCTCCGGAGACATAGATATCCCGGGAGTGAACCTTTCCGTTTACGCTGAATCCATAACAGTTGATACCGGTAGCGCAGTGTCAACCGCAACCGGTACGGGTGAGTTTGGTGATATTGAACTGCTTGCCGCCGATACCGCGGATTCATGGTCGGCCAATGCCGAATCCGCACTTGTCATAAACGATGCAACCCTCATTGGCGGCAACATCGCGCTTGGGGCTGTTTCGACGATAACGTCCAACAGTACCGGACTTACGGTGTTCAGCGAACTTGATGCCGGTCTCATTATCGCCCGATCGTCGGCAAGGGTGTCGATACAAGGCGTATCTTCGATCAGTGGCCATGCGGATGCGGACGGCACCGGCGATGTATCGGTTGGCTCGGAGTCAGCCGTTTCAACCAATCTCTCGGTTGTCTCCCGAACGACGGGTTCTCTGGGCACCGATGTCGCCGCGGCGGGAACGGTGGCGGAAAGCTCTTCCATTGCGGAGGTGGTGGGCTCTTCCGCGATCAGCGCGGAGGGTGACGTCGCGATTGACGCAAGTAACACGGTTACCGTTGCGACAACCACCGACGGTACCGCCGGCGGGTCGGATGTTCCGCTTGGCGTGGGAATAGGTTTTTCTTGGGTCAACCAAACAACCAAGGCGTATTTGGCGGATATGTCCACGATTACCGACGCTTCGTCAGTTACGATTTCCGCCGGGTCGAACGACGATGTGAATACGCTCGTGTCGGCAACGCCCAACGGCGCCGCACCGAGTGCCGAAACCGCGCAGGCGTTGCTTGATAACCTGATCGCTACGGCAAATAGTCAAATAACCGCGTTCAATGCGTTGTTTGGCGTCGGTATTCCCACCATTCCCGCCGTAACTCTCCCGACGTTACCTGCGGGAGACGTGAGCGTTGCGGCGGCACTTGGGCTGGGAAGACTGGACGGTACGACCGAAGCCTATGTTTCCTCGAGCAATGGTGTGTCCGCGACCGGCGACGTACTCATCGAGGCGCTGAGTGATGCCGATTGTATCACCATTGCCGACGCCGGCACGGTTGACGGATCGCTGATAAGCGATGAAATCGGTGTCGCGGTCGCATTAAATTTTTCCGATGTCGTCACCACGGCCTATGTAGCGGGCGCTCCCGATTTTACCGTTGGGTCCTTGAACATACGGGCGGGTATGGCAAGTGGCGCGGGGCCGGCCGCTCCCGACGGCGTGCACACTTCCGGTGTCTCCGCGACCTCCGGTGCCGGTGCGTCGACCACCGGTGTCGCCGGAGCTTTCGCCTATAACGACGTCGATACAACCACGCGAGCCCTTGTCAATTCAGGAGCAACAGTTTCTTTGTTGGGCGGAGCAACCGATGTTACGCTGGAATCGGCGGGGGTGTCCGGTGCTTTTGCGGAGGCGAAACCTGAAACGCTTGGCGGGTCGAGCACCGACAAGGGTGTCGGGGCGGCATTCGCTTTGAATCTGGTTGACACGGAGGTCGCCGCGGAGATACAAAGCGCGGCATCCCTGAATGGTGCAAGAAATCTGATGCTTGGGGCCGACTCCAACGACGGTGTCACCACTACCGCGGTTGCGGGGGCCGAAGGCGGGACGGCTACGGCACCGGCCGTAGCTTTGACCTATGCGACAAACGTCACCCGTGCGGCTTTGAATGCGGGGGCGCTCCTGTCACTCAACGGTGCTCTTTTCGCCGAAGCTTCTCAGGTTGGCGCTACATTGACAAGAGCAACCGGCGACACCGTCGGTTCTTCCAATGCAACAGGTCCGACGCTTGCATTCAATATTACGGAAAATGAGGTCTATGCAGGAAGTTTCAGAGACGTCTCTTCGGCCGGGGTGGTACGTTTTTCGGCAATCGCCGACCGACTGAGCGAAGCATACGCCCATGCCGGCGCCGCGGGCGCTCATCCCGCGGATCGGAGCGGTGACCAACTCATCGCCGACCATCAAAGCTTTCTCAATTCGACATTTTCACTGCCCCTTCCGGGCACCGTGCCGAGTATGGCTACTCCCGATGATCCCGCCGGCTCGGCCGTTGCGGCCGCGCTGGCGATTAACCTCGATTCTTCCGATGCAAAGGCTCATATCGAGAGCGGTGCCGGTGTGGCATCCGACAACATGGTAAGCGTAAGCGCTTCGGGGGATTTTGACGCCGCGGCTCATTCCGACAGTGTCGCGACTGCCAAGAATCCGGGTATGGGGGCCGCGGTTGCGCTCAATAGCGCATCGCCCGTTACCCAAGCGTTTATCGGTGGAACCGTTTCCGCTCCGCAAATCGAGGTGCAAACCTCCATGGCCGGTGACGGCGAATCGACTTCGAGTGCTCATGCCGCCTCGGGCGCCGGGGCGGCGGGTACCGGTGTCGGGGGAAGTTTGGCGATTAACGTTGCCAACGTAAAGAGTTTAGCACGGATTGGTTCCGCCGCGACGGTTACTCTTACGGGGGCGTTGAAAGAGTGTACGTTCCGTGCCGTTAACGAGTCTGAATCGGTTGCCGACGCGAGTGCCGCCGGTTCGGGAACAACCGGCGTTGGAGCGTCGCTTGCAATAAATGTCGTCACAACCCTCACGCGCGCCCAAATTGAGAACGGTGCCGCGGTTAATGGAGCCAACGATTTGACTCTCGAGGCCGACGGTACCGGTGCAGTTCTTACAACGGGCTCGGCGGGAGCGGAGGGGGGCACATCGATAGCGCCGGCCGTGGCGTTTACCTACGTGTCCGACACCACCGAAGCGCTGTTGGGTTCCGGATCGACGCTTGCACTGAGCGGAGCGCTTGTTGTCAATGCGAAACAGACGGGTTCGTTGGAATCGCGGGCCGCCGGCAATGCCGTCGGTGCTTCTTCCATTATTGGGCCTTCGTTGGCTTTTTCCATTACGGATAACGTTGCCGAGGCGAACGTGGCGCGTGACCTTGATGCGGCGGGAGCGGTGAGCATCGAGGCGGAATCGGATCGCACGAGTAAAACACACGCAAGAGCCGGTGCGGCGGGTGCCGCATCGAGCGATATCACCGCGGATAATCTCATTAGTGAATACGAAAACTATCTGTCTTCACGCTTTTCCGTTTCGAACCCCGCCACCATACCCAGTACCGCAACGCCCTATAAT
>WJJU01000571.1 GCA_014729595.1 Chitinivibrionales bacterium | reverse complement strand
TCCATAATGTATTCTTCAGTGATCGGTTCGTTCGTTTCTTTATCTTGGAGACAGACCTTATAGGCTATGTATAATGTTGCCACTTTACTCGTATCTGGTTTTCCCAAACCGTTGGATACGACACACCAGTAACGATCCCCGTGCTTGAATTCGGTAGGAATATAGGTTTGGTAATTGGAATTATCGATGACATTCCCATTACGATGCCATTGAAACGAATTTCCATAGCCATCCACTGCGACATGAAACCCAACCTCAGAAGTCCCATTTGGACCGGTGATAAGTACAGTCTCCTTTTTCATGGGAACATAGAGAGTATCATTGTACGGACCAGAAACAATCGAAGCCGCTGGCTTTACATCGAAATCCGACACGGGTGTGGCATAGGTTTCCTTTCCGTCACTAACAACGACTCGCCAGTAATATCTCCGTCCAACCTCTACCGGATCAAAATCATACCTGTTCGCCGAGGAAGAAGAGAGAACTTTATTTCCCGGTTCCGGAACGGTATCGATATACAAATCGTAACGTAAGTCCGAAAGATCCGCGGGATCATCATCCGAACCGGACCAACGAAGCGTAATGGGAGCACTTCTCATCATTTCTCCGGGATTGGGACTGGTAAGCACGCATTGGGGTGGATTATTAACGGTAAATGTACGTATACCGCTCAAGACGGTATCATGGTTATCCCACGCTCGTACCTGCCAATAATAATCACGGCCTGCTGCTCCACTGAAGCTCATTGTGTCACTTACTGACGGAAGCGCCACGGGTTCAAGGACTGTGCTGCTCAAACCTACCAACAGCTCCGAAAAAATCGAATCGTCATCCGCATCATTTACAAGCCACCGAAAATTAACCTTACGGCTTACTCCCACCTCACCCTGTTGTGGCGTAACCAAGGTGAGATCAGGACTTCTGTTAAGCACTAACGTGTGACTTTTTACTGTTTTATTACGCTGTGGCGAATCATCCAGAGCCCAAAGGGTAAAAGTATTTGCCCCGGGGGATAATTCAGCGGGAATGGTTACCTTGCCTTGACTGTCAGGCGTGAGAAAAATGGTATCGCCGGGACTGTCCTGCATACTGTAACCCGCACGGGAAATACCTGCTCCATCGGTTATGGTAAATGCCAATTCGATGCTTTCGGTGCGTACAAGACTTCCCGATGAGGGGGTGGTGCCGACAGCCGCGATAATCGGGCCGGTATTATCATGCACCGTAGGATCATACCGCACATAAATCTCGAGATATGCTTGATTGCCCTCTTGATCCCACGCTTCAATGGTGATAGTAGTAACAATGTTAGGGGCAAGGCCGGTGACGTTCGCCTGAAAGAGTGAGTCACCAGTAGTTTCGGTTTCCAGTGTATCGTTGCCGCGTTTGAATCGGACACCCTCAAGACCATGATCATCCGTTGCAATAACGCCAACAATGGTACTTGAATCACCCAGGACCACCGTATCTGGAGCAAAGGTCGACACGAGTACCGGTGGTGTAGTGTCTGCAGGTGTAATCATTACCGAAAACGATGTATCAGTCGTATCCCTGTTATCGGTCAAGGACACATGTATCTTTCGTTCACCGGGTTCATCAAACCACAGCGCCAAGACCAACGAGTCCTGTGTAAGCAGTTCTGTTACCTGCCCAGCTCCAAAGCTTTCCTTGTTAGACACGGCAAATGCCAATATGTCACCATCAGCATCAAAACCCTTGATAGTTATCGTGTCAGGCTTGGATGCGGTCAGAGAAAGGTCTGTTGGAACAGAGGTATAAAGAGGGGGTGCATTGACTGGAGCATCATCGACGGTAAGTATGGCAATAGCAGAATCACACAGTTCACTATCGCAGGCGGATGCTCGTATACGATATAGACCCGGATACGATGGGATCAGTGACACCACGAGTGTATCCGCAACACGCGAATAAAAAGTGACAGCAGAATCCTCATTGAAAATTTCCTCAACTAAAGTGGTAATCGAATCGCCATCAGCATCGCTGAGGTAAAAAACAAAATTACCCGTGTCGCCCGGTAGTACCGGCAACACGTTGCCAATCATCGAAATGATAGGTGCGCTATTTACAGACACAAGATCAACGCGAATAGACACCATGGCGGTCGCACTATCCGTACCGTCATCAACGCTGAGCTTCAGAGGAAAGGTGCCCGAATCATTGCAGGTGAAGGTAACCTGGGCCGTATCACCCGATACATTCAGTTCCACAGCACCATTCTCCCAGGGGCCCTCCAGTAAAGACCATTCGAGGGAATCAGAGTCTGCATCACTCGCTACGAAATGCAATGTCAAGGGCCATCCTCGTTTTACGGTCTGTTTGCCGGGAACATGCTCGAAAAAGGGTTTGCTATTTTCGAGTGCATTGGGCTCTGTCCATTTCACTAAGGCCACAATAGAATCGGTTATATCCCCGTTCACAGGATCGTAGGCTGTCTGCAAGTGGAGAGAGAAAGGACCGGTGCCGACACCGGTAATCGCGATAGTGTGATCCAATTCACCTCTCCCCTCCCATGGACTCCATTCAGTGGTATCGTGAGGGTATTCTATACGCCACCGAAAAACATTGGCTTCGTGATTCCCGCTGAGCACCAGGGTAAGGGTATCGATTACAATCGTATCGCCCTCTGCAAGTACAGTGCTATCAAACGAGAGTGAGGGGTATTGATAATCTGGACTATCAGGATCTAAGGGGTTATCTCTAGGCCCGAAGATTCGGCAGCTAAGGGCTGTCAACAAAAGGGCTGCCAATAATGCGAAAAGTATAGATGGCGTTTTCATACTACATACCCCATTATTTCCAGCTTAGATATTACTTCGGTTGGCATATATGTTAATCCCGAACTACCTCATAAGCTCTTCTCCTAACAGGAGAAGGTTTGGTTGAGGTCCATAATAATGAGGGATTATGTGCATAATGACAGGTGATATAAACAATTATGGTTTCCGAGATAGTAAGAGGGTGCGTTGGTACCCCAGCAAGCCCTTTGTTGTCCATATACCTGATCATTATAGGATCTTTAGAATATCTTAATCAACATCACCGATTACCAAGCCGTTTTTCCAAATAATCTACACGTCGTTCCAACTTTTTAATCGTTTCTTGTTGGCTCTTAACTGCCTCGGTTAATAGTGCAGTTAACCGGCCATAGGCTATCCCCTTATAGCCTTCACCATCAGTGGACACTATCTCTGGGACCACTTTTTCTATATCTTGTGCAATAAAACCTATATCTTTTTTACCACCCATTGGCCCAGAATCTTCTTTCCAAGTATATGAGACACCTTGCAACTCCATAACCTTTTCTAATGCCCTGGTTAAGGGGTAAATATCTGCCTTAAGCCGTTCATCGGATCTGTCATTAATCGAAGCCGCCGAAACCTCACCCACCGCAAATATGTCTGCATTACAATAGAGACCTCCTCCTATCCCAACTTGGTATACATCATGCTCCGGGTTAAATATGATATGACAATTATGGTCCCGAGAGCCAATTGAAAAAACATTATCCTTGAACGCACTAACTCGCAAAGCATCAGATGCATTCGAATTCTGAACGTCAAAACCCGTATGCCCATTACCTTCGATCCAATTTTTGAAAAATTTCACACCACTATTTTTAATTTTTGACCAATATTTATCAATGCCATTCCACTCAATCCCATTAAGAAACGTTGCATCTGCTTCATTCTCGGTATAATACCTTGAATCATGCTGATGATCGCTACGGGCAACCGAGTCGTGAGATCCGTTACTGCCGAATTTGACAGAAACTTGATTGCCGCTAACTCCGATTCCTGATCCGGCAGTCACCCCAGATCCGGCATCATCAACTCCCCAACCAGGTTTCCCGTCACTCTTCATTTTCCAAACGCGCCCAGTTGTCGCGCTTCCAAAATCGATGGAATCTGCAAGATGTTGGTGTGTTTCAT
>WJJU01000570.1 GCA_014729595.1 Chitinivibrionales bacterium | reverse complement strand
GATTTAGGCCGCTATGTGCATGAAGAAGCCGAGAAAAGCGCCTTAAGGGAACCCCCCACGGCAAAAAGGTACAAAATTGCGGGGGCGAATGATAACGGTAAAGCGAAATTGGCGGGTAAACCGAAAGATATACGGGACGAAAATGCATTGCCCGCGATTGTTGCCTCACTAAAAGCTCTTTTAGCGGAAGAACTGCAAATGGAAATGAGTGAAATAAATGATAAAATGCAGTTCGTTGATATTGGGCTGGATTCCATTACGGGAGTGACATGGATACGGAAAATTAACGAAAAGTATAAAATAGCAATCGAAGCGACAAAAATCTATAGTTGGCCTACCCTGGAACAATTGGGGCAATATGTTTTGGGTGTATTAATCAGCAATGAAAAAATGGATCACGATACGATATCTCTGGATCCGCGGCAATACTCTCGGAAATCTACGCCGCCTCCTACGAAATCTACATTGCAGTCTCGCAGGCTTATTTCTTGGAGAAACAATAAACGACTTTACGGCAAAAGCTCACTGAATGAATATTCAAAAGAGCCAATCGCTGTTGTTGGGATGGCGGGAAAATTTCCCATGGCTCGTAACCTGGATGAGTATTGGGATAATCTTTCCGCGGGAAAAAATTGCATCAGTGAGATTCCGCGCTCAAGATGGAATTTCGAGCAGTGGTATCAAGCCGGAAAGGCAACCCCGGGTAAAACGAATTGTAAATGGATGGGAGCCTTAGAAGATTGCGATCTATTTGATGCAATGTTTTTCAACATATCGCCCGCGGAAGCCGAATGTATGGATCCGCAACAGCGCTTGTTTTTGCAAGCATGCTGGCATGGAATAGAACACGCGGGTTATAATCCCAAACTGTTATCCGGAAGCAAATGTGGTGTTTATGTAGGGTGCGCGGCTGGAGATTACCTTTTTTTGTCACGGAAGCACATGTTAAGTGCGCATGGTTTTACAGGCGGTGCAACTTCTATCCTTGCGGCTAGAATCGCCTACTTTTTAAATCTAAATGGACCATGCTTGTCGATAGACACAGCCTGCTCCTCGTCTCTTGTTGCTATCGCGAACGCTTGTGAGAGCCTGAGGGCAGGCACAAGTGATTGGGCTCTTGCCGGTGGTGTGTGCGTGATGGCTACGCCGCAAATGCACATTAGAGCATCGCAAACCGGTATGCTCTCACCTGACGGTCAATGCTATACATTCGACAATAAAGCAAACGGTTTTGTTCCGGGGGAAGGAGTTGGGGTAGTAGTACTAAAACGCCTTGCGGATGCGCTCAAGGATAATGATTTGATTCTTGGAAAAATTCAAGGTTGGGGTATCAATCAAGATGGTAAAACAAACGGTATTACCGCACCCAATGCTGAAATGCAGACCCGACTTGAGCAGGAAGTTTATGATAACTATAGCATCGATCCGACAGGTATTCAGCTAATAGAAGCTCACGGTACCGGGACTAAATTAGGGGATCCTATTGAAGTCTCAGCGTTGAAAGAGGCGTTTAAAAAATATACCACGAAAATGAATTACTGTGCACTAACCTCGGTAAAAAGCAATATCGGTCACTGTTTGACCGCTGCCGGCATATCCGGTTTTATTAAAATTCTTCTTGCAATTAAAAACAAAAAGATTCCGCCAACAATCAATTACCAGAAACTCAATGATCATATATCATTAGAAGAAAGTCCATTTTATATTAACGATAGGCTTAGAGATTGGAATTGCAATGAAGATCGGTGTGCGGCAATAAGCTCTTTCGGTTTCAGCGGTACCAATGCACACGTGGTCATTGCTGAATATAACGAGTCGTCATCGATTCGTCGGAAAAACCCGGTGGTTAAACTAAATGAAATGGTAATGGTTCCATTATCAGCCAAAACACAAAAAGAATTGGTAAAAAAAGCTATCGATTTACAGTCCTTCATCAAAAATGGTAAGGAAAATATCGATCTTACCGTATTGGCTTATACACTTCAAGTAGGAAGAGAGCCAATGGATAAACGCTTGGGAGTTATGGCGGAATCGCTTGCCGATTTGAATAGTAAGCTTATAGCTTTTATTAACGGAAAAGAAAAGATCGATGGTGTATATTTGGGCCGGGCAAAAAGTTCTAAAGAGGAAATGAGCCTAATCCATGATGATCCTGAGCTGCATGAAACGATACTGAATCAATGGATAGAAAAAAGAAAATTATCAAAACTGATGGATTTATGGGTGAAAGGTCTGGAAATAAATTGGAAAAAACTATACGGAGTTAACATTCCGGCCCGAATGCATTTGCCTTTATATCCATTTGCTGAAGAGCGATATTGGATTGAAAGTGGACATTATATGCTGAGCGAAGAGCCTCATCTAAAAGATGAAGTTGGCCATCCCCTATTGCATAGAAATCTATCCAATTTCGGCGTGCAGAGATATCTATCACGATTCACAAGTGATGATTGCAATATCGAAAAGTCTACATTTACGGGATTATGTATGCTTATACCCGCAACGTGTATTGAATTGGCATGCGCGGCTATTATTAATGCCGGTCGCAGTGATATGAAAACAACTACGATCGCAATGAAAGACGGCGAATGGGAAGATTCCGCAAGCATAGATGATACAACTAAAATCCTAACTGAGCTTTCGATCAATGATGAAGGAAATATCGAATATATAATAAAAATGCAAAAAGAGACGGATGAAGTTGTGCGCCACCGTGGAACAGCTGTGTGTGTTGATGGAAATACAACGGAATATGCCGATATCGAAGCGGTAAAAATGGAAATGCATCCGGGTACTGTGGATTTAGAGCAATACATTGGTTCACTTAAAGCACGGGGAGTGGAAGGCGGGATACTTCGGCATACTATAAAAGAATTTCTTTGCGGTGAAGATCAAGTTGTTGCGGCAATGGAATTGCCGAAAAGCATGAAACATAATGATGGCTATTATATTCACCCTAACATTTTGCAAAGCGCATTTCATATATGCCATAAGCTTTTACCTGAAAATGCATTTTCATCTACGTCTCCGGTTTGCCCGAAATCGTATGAGTCGGCCCAGTATAATTGTGCGACAAGTGAAAAGATGTATGCCTGGATAAGCTCAGATAAAAGCAGAGCAAGCGAGAATGGTACGCCGCTCATGGACCTTATTCTGTGTGATTTTAATGGTAAAATATGTGCCTCTATAAATGGAATTGAGTTTACCCGCGGAAGGCAAAGCTCATCTACGATGAGCATTTCGCAATACGGCGTGCAAGATAATGTAAGTTATGTTCCCAAATGGGAAAAGGCGGCGCTTTCAAACTTTAACGATTCGATCAATCATTCATCCATATTAATCGTATGCTCCGGTGGATCGTATGGTTTTGAAAAGACAATTCAAGATTATTATCGCGATCGCGGCATAGAGCACATAACCTTTCTTCGTATGGGAGACAAGTCAGAAAAGATTAGTGAAAATGTATGGGTATGCAATATTTATGATAGCGATTGGTATAAATCATACCCAATAAAATTAGACAAAGTGGATGCTGTTTACTTTTGCGCCATTACCGATGATTCCTCTGGCTTAACGACGAAAAATAAATTAATTAATTGCCAGGAAAGTAACGAGATACAGTTCCTAAGGTTATTTAAATATCTCAATGAATCAGGGTCTATTGCGGAATACGTTGACACCTATATTATCACCTGTAATACGACTACGCTTGGATCAAGCCGAAATAATCCTTGGGGAGCGGCGGTAACCGGATTGGGATATTCTTTGGCACAGGGAAACTATCGGTTTTTGGTTAGAAATATCGACTTGTCAGCAAAAGATTTAGCTACACAAGGGAAGAGAATCAACACTTTGGCCGCGGTTCTAAATGAACCGTATTCAGACCGCGGTGAACAAATCAAGATTGAGGGCGGTATTCGATATAGGCGGGTTTTTTATTCGCTGCGATGGGCTCAGAATGAGACTGGTGCAATTAAGCAAGATGGAGCATATCTGATACTTGGAGGAAGCGGGACAATCGGCACCATCATAACCAGGCATTTGCTGAAAAAATATCACGCGACGGTCATCTGGATTGGGCGCAGCTCAAAAGAATCAGAAAAAGTTAGCAAAGCGCTTGCTGCTTTTGAGGTGTTTGGCAGCAGGTTACATTATGTGCAGGCCGATGCAACGGATATAGACTCTATGAATAACGCGGTGAAGAGTATTAAAGAGAGAGGGATT
>WJJU01000569.1 GCA_014729595.1 Chitinivibrionales bacterium | reverse complement strand
CGCCGGCCAAATAAACGAGTAATACCGCGTAATACCTCACCGCGGCGCTCCGTTATACGATACGGAATCCCTTGACGGTTCTCCGGTGGGAATCGAAAGATTTGTGAATTTAGGTGTCATTTCCGGTAATTTCGACTAACGTACTATGTGCCGTGCTCATAATATACCGCTACTCATATCTTGCGTCTCGCGCGATCCCCTTTGGTCCGCTTCGCAGGGTTCTCCGCGCGTTCCCGCCCCCCGAATCATACCAACCGTGACGGCACTCCGGCCTCGTTCGGCCTCTCTCGGCGCTTCGTTTCCGCTCGTTTCGAGCACTTAGTGCGCCGCCGAGATTATGGTGCCTATCCGCAAAACCCCATTCCGCCCGCAACGGGCCGCCGAGAGCCCTACACCTTGCTTCACCACCTCTATTCTCCGTATCGGCTGACAAAGCAGATTTGGGAATAGATCCATAAAGATTACAATGAAGTGGCCCGGCAATGTGGTGCCAAAAGTATCTTACGGAGAAGATCGGAAGTCATAATCACGTTTGTTTTTGGACGATAACCGGCCGGACGTGCGGAATCGTGGCGGTATGCGCCGTGCCACTCTTTTATCGGTCAATTCTAAAGGGGTGTGCGAAGCACGGAGTGTTGGATCCTCATTCAAGTTTTGGGGGGCGGCATAAAAAAATCGCCTTCTCGGCGTTTCGATCATACACCGAAAATCTCATGTTCTTATGGCTGAGAGCGGCGGTTGATTGCCCGCCGCTTCCTCGGTTCGGTGTGCGCTTGTCTCGCAGGTTAATTACCGCATTTTGATTATCCGCATCGCTCGTGACGTTTTCGACCCACTTCCATTGCTTGCTTTGATTCTCAGCAATAATATCCCCGTGCCGATACGGCGCTCGTTATTTAAGGGTATCTCTAACTTACCGGGTGCGTCACTCTGCCTGCTTACAACTCTTTCTCCGCTCCACAGCGTTCTGCCTCTTAGATCGCGTATACTCATCTCGAGCAATTTGTAGTCGGTGGGTACGGCATATTCCACACGCAATATTTGGCGCGAAGAGCACGCTTCGATCATGTCGGCACTGAAAAAAAAGTCGTTGGGGCCTTTAGTACGGCGGACTTGTCGATACGGTTCTTTGGTGGAGGTGTTGAACCAAGCAAGAGTGTTGAGACCATGAACCAAATAATTCATCGCTCCATGCACTCGTATCCAATAGAGCGACCGTTTCGTCCAGATCATATCTTTGACGTTTTGGGCAAGTACGGCTTCGGTATAATCCTTGGCATTTTCATACATGGCGCTGTCTTGATGCATCGCGGCGGTACGAAACATAAGCGCACATAAAACTGATTTGTTGCTGGGATAAAGATAAGGCTCCGCACGATTCGAAGCGGTTACGTTCTTTAGCACACCACCAATCCTATTTCCGGTGAAGCTGTAATCCAGGCTGTTACTCCATTCGCCTCGGGCGGTTCCGTCTCCGCTCTCCCGAGCCGTGGCGCAGTAATCCCAGAGACTATTGTAAAAGCCCCTGAAAAGCCGACTTATCGGGATACTGTCCTTTCCAAGCTTCAAATTTCCAAATTCAAAATATAGCTTCCACAGGTTTTGGAAATCGTAGAGCCCCGTGAGCCAACATTGATCGGTGGTTGCGGCGTTGGAGGTATCGCTTACCGAAGAATTGGTAAAGGCATACTCCTTATCATTTTTTTTCAGCAACGCAAAGCGTTTGTCGACAGCTTGATGATACTGGTACTCAAAATCATCAAGATAGTCTTCATTCACCGTGTGGCCGAGGAAAAACTTGAGCGCGGCCTCTTGAGCGGCGGAGCGGCCGATATAGCAATTATCGCGATTGGAATGCATGTGCCGACCTTTGATTGACAAAATGTCGAGCACGGATCGGTCGCCGGTAAGATAGTAGTAATAAAACAAGTTCTCAAAGTAGGCGTGGCAATAGTTGTTGTCTTTGCGATAGCCGCCGTACCCGGTCGACGCATAGCCGGCATGGACCCAATTTACATCAGGTTCAGTCTGAATTATCTGTGTATGAAGGGTGCGTCGTGCGGCGGGAAACGAGAGATCATGGAGTAAGCGGGGGTCGTTGGCTTGGGCGAAGTGCTTGACTACATTGGCGAAGGCGTTATGAAAATCGGTAAAGGCGCCACCCCAAAAATAGCCGTCCCAAACCGTAGTGTCTCCAAATTCTTGCGAACTGGAAGATATTTCTCTTACCGTTAAACCGTAGGTCATAAAGCCGTGCATACCGTATTTTTCGTAGGCTTCGATGGTGTTTTGTGAGGTTTTCTCCATGACTTTATAAT
>WJJU01000568.1 GCA_014729595.1 Chitinivibrionales bacterium | reverse complement strand
GCGCGAGGTGCTCCCGCGGCTGCAGACCCGTTTCAAGCGGCTGGTGTTCGCGACCGGCCCGGTGATCGTTATCGGCGCCAATGACGTGGCCCGGCTGCTGATAAGAAACACCGAGGAGGACAAGACCGCGCGTATCGTGGGCATAGTCTGGCCGCGCACCGGCGATTTTCCCGGGGAGTTCGAGGGCTACCCGGTGCTGGGGAGCATTGACAAACTACAAAACATTCTTCAGGCGCACCACATAGAGCTTCTTCTGGTAGCCACGACCAGCGCGTGGTATTCCTATTTCATCGAGGCCCTCGGCTCGCTTCGGCTGAAGCACTTGACCGTGAAATGGGTGCGGCGGGATTTGCTTGGCAAGAAGGCCGAGCATTTGCCGGGGGTGATTCCGCTGCAGGATTTTACGGTATAGGCGCGGTTACATTCAGAGAATGGCGGGACCGTATCACGCGCCCTTCGACACATAGCGCCGCGTCAATTCATCTCGCAAGTACACGAATGCATCGTCTACGTCGTCGAACACGCGAAACAGGTTCAGGTCCTCCGGGCTTATCACACCCCATTTGACCATGGCATCGAAATCCAGGACCTCGTTCCAGAACTCACTGCCGAACAGCACGATGGGCATGTACTTGGCTGTTTTCTTTGTCTGAACGAGCGTGAGCAGCTCGAACAACTCGTCCATGGTTCCCACGCCGCCCGGAAAAACAACCAGGGCCTTTGCCAGATAGAAGAACCAGAATTTTCTTATGAAGAAATAGTGGAAATCAAAGCTCAACTCACGTGTCTGATGCGGATTGGGGATCTGTTCCTGCGGCAGGCTGATATTTAGTCCCACCGACATGGCGTTGGCTTCTTTGGCCCCCCGGTTTGCCGCTTCCATTATTCCAGGCCCGCCGCCCGAGCACACGAAAAAGCGCTTGCCGGGATCGGAAATGGTCTCAGACCATTCGCTGACTTTTCTGGCCAGCTCGACCGTTGCATCATAGTATTTCCCCAGCCGGAGAGCCCAACCATCGGTTCGTTGCATTTCCGGTGACGGCGCTTTTGCCGAGCCGAAGAACACTATGGTGTGGTGGACGTGTTCCCGCCGAAGCCTTCCCTGGGGCTCGACGAATTCCGCCAACACACGGATAATCCTCGCATCCGGGCTCGTGAGGAAATCGATGTTCTTGTAGGCTTTGAGGGGCCATTCCCCTATGTTTGCGCTTCTGTCAGTCGTCATGGTGGATTGGACCTGTTCGTAATAGGTTGGTATTGATGTTGTTTCCCATATTGCGACGCACTTCCTTCTCAAGGAGTGAGTGCGATTATAAAATACGTCCTTCGGCATATCTCCCGACCCTCACCAGGTCACGGCGTCCGGGGGACGGACTAATTTTATTACTTTTTGTGACAGGCTCGTAGGGTCGGACTAACTCTATTACTCTAGCAACGTGACCTTCGGCTATTGCAGCCGGGCCGTGAAGTGTAGGACTACCCTGGACGGTATGATAACCATTGGGGGCGGGGGAGCGCTCAACAGCATTCCCTCCGCGCGATTGTGCGAGTAATCAGGATGGGATCCGGGACGGTTATAAGCCAAAAAATTAGTCCGAAACTACATTCAACATGCTCTAATCAACGGTCGTGGGGCAATTCTGCCACTTTCTCCCGGCCAGCAGCATTCCGTTCATGTGCCACCACGAATGGCTGACGCAGAGGTGCGAAGTGACATAAAGTAATAAACATAGTCCGACCCCAAGCCCTCGCGTTACCTCTCCGTGAGTTGCTTATATGCCCTATAGGTGCGTTCGTCGAAGCATACAAGGACGACCTTTTCGATCGGGGAATCGCTCTTCAGAAATGAATCTATCTCCTGAAGTGCAATGCGGCAGGCGCGGTCAAGCGGGAAACGGTACACGCCGGTGCTGATCGCCGGAAAGGCAATCGATTCTAGGCCGTTGTCGCGGACGAGGGCGAGGCTGTTGCGATAGCAGCTCGCCAGAAGATCGTCTTCGTTATGTATATCTATTGCAAAATTAAAGAATGGCGGTCGAATTTGGAGGCGGCATCCAGATTCGAACTGGAGAATAAAGGTTTTGCAGACCTCTGCCTTACCACTTGGCTATGCCGCCCCGGTATGTATAAGGC
>WJJU01000567.1 GCA_014729595.1 Chitinivibrionales bacterium | reverse complement strand
GCCCCCCCCCCCCCCTTATTCCTCCCTTTAGGCGTGAAGAGAGGCGATATAAGCGGCTCGCCGTATGCCTTTGCGACGGCAATTAACCTAGTCGTTGCGGCGCTCGGAGTACTTCCTGCGACCGACGGCATCGGCGGACGACGGCAGCAAGGATTACGAGAACGGTTGCACTAAGCCCAAGAGGATGAAGGAAGGAACTATTTTTGTCTAAATTTATGGTTGTTGGCTCAGTAGATGCATTGAAGCATGATAGAAGTGGCGTTGCGCTGTTCGCGATACTTCGCGGTTGGGCGCGGCGGTAATGAACTTCCCTCGCGGATCATGCTTAGGAAAATGGGATTTTTGAGGCCCGCGGGGGCGGTGGGAGCTAAAAGAGGCGATGATCGGTAGGAACGATCCGTGTTGGTGCGGCAGCGGAAAAAAATATAAGAAGTGTCACATGCATGAAGATGCCGGCCGGGCGGCTAAAAAAAACGGCCGTGAAGCCCGGATGGTGAAAAGTCCCGAAGAACTGGAGGGGATGCGACGAGCGGGGGAATTCAACGGTCGGCTCATGGACTACGTTCGCGAACAGGTAAAGCCGGGCGTGTCTACCGCTCATCTCGATCGACTGGCTTATGATTACACACTCGATCATGGGCATAAACCCGCTTGTTTGGGTTATCATGGATTCCCCAAATCCGTGTGCACTTCCATCAATGATGTCGTGTGTCATGGGATTCCTTCGACAAAGGAGGTTCTTAAGGACGGCGACATCGTAAATGTGGACCTTACGACGATTGTCGAGGGGTTCCATGCCGATTCTTCGGAGACGTTCATGATTGGGGAGGTGTCGGACAAAGCTCGCCATCTGGTTGAGGTAACCGCAATTGCGCTTCTTCGCGGTATTGACGCCGTCGGTCCGAACGTACCCCTGATCGAGGTCTCCAAGGCGATAGAGCCGTACGTCAAATCTCAGGGATGCTCCGTTGTGCGGCAATATACCGGTCATGGGGTGGGACGTAAATTTCATGAGTTCTTCACCGTATATCATCATGTAGACCCCGACGCAGACGATATAGTTCTACGGCCGGGAATGACTTTAACAATCGAGCCGATGATTAATCTGGGCTCATGGAAAGTGGTGACAGACCGTGTGGACGGGTGGACGGTGCGAACACGCGATGGATCATTGTCCGCCCAATTCGAACATACGATTGCGGTCACCGAAACCGGGGCCGAAATTTTAACTCTTACACCGTCTCAGAGGAGGACGGGCGGAATACTTAACGTGGACGGCATTGCTCTGAATATTGCCGGAAATACAATTTCTCGGCGTGAAAACTGAGCTGCGTCTCACCAGTATGGACTGTCGCCGGTTCCCGTGCGTGCGCGCATAAGGTATATGTGAGTTTGATCCGGCTTTTCGCGATGAAGCATGCGCTTGGTTGCGGCTTCGGCCAACCGGAACAGTCACCAAATTACAACTATGTTTGATATTGTCCATACCCCAACCGATGAACGGGTTGTCCTGGCGGGGCTGATGATACCGGGGCAAAATCCTTTGCTGTTTGAAGAGGACATGGAAGAGATGGCGCTTCTGTGCCGCACCGCCGGCGCGGAGGTAGTGGAGACGTTCGTGCAAAAACGCGAACGGCCGGTGGCGTCGACATTTCTGGGCAGCGGCAAACTGCGCGAAATTCGCGGGCGTATGCGTGAAAAGCAGTGTCGTTCGCTGGTAATTGACGCGGAGTTGTCTCCTGGCCAAATTCGCACGATCGAAAAAGTCACCAAAGGCAAAGTTATCGACCGAAGTCAACTGATTCTCGATATTTTCGCTCAACATGCGAAGACCAAAGAGGCGAGGATTCAGGTTGAACTTGCTCAACTTCGAACTCTCTATCCGCGCCTAACCCACGCTTGGACCCACTTTTCGCAGCAGGTTGGCGGAATCGGTACCAGAGGACCGGGAGAAAAGCAGTTGGAGGTTGACCGTCGTCTGGTACAGCGGAAAATAGCCGATCTTAACCAGAAACTTCGCAGGATAGAGCGCTCGAGGGCGACTCAGCGTAAATCGCGCGAGGGGGCCTTTCGGATCACGCTGGTCGGGTACACAAACGTCGGAAAGTCATCGTTGCTCAATGCGTTGTCGGGTTCCGAAGTCCACGTCGAAGACAAGCTTTTCGCCACACTCGATACATCAACCCGTAAGACGTGGATTGAAGGTACGGGGTCGGTCGTCATCTCCGACACGGTCGGCTTTATTCGCAAACTTCCCCACCACTTGGTCGCTTCATTTCGAAGCACGCTCGAAGTGGTCCAAGGCGCCGATCTGCTGCTCGTGGTGCTCGACGCCTCGAGTCCGTGGGCCGATCAACGGTATCAAACGATCCAAGAGGTATTGAAGAGCTTGGAAGCCGATAAGATACCCCATTTGGTCGTGCTCAACAAGAGTGATACGATAACCGATGTTTTTGCGCGTAAGCGGATGGAAATCGCTTTCCCCGACGGATTGTTCGTGTCTGCTTTCAACAAAGACGACATGCGAAAGCTCAGAGAAGCAATCGCCGAGATGGTCGCCGACATCAAGCGCGAACGGGCAATGGCGGATATCGTGGCTCAAAAGACCAAAACGGTGCTGAGTGGATGAGTAGCCAAGCGAAAGGCACGGTTGGGTTCTTGCGTCCGGAGCATGTTGCGCCGATCCGTAGCCTCTCGCTTCGTGCCAAGCTCATTGTTGAAGGACTTATCGCGGGGCTTCATCGAAGTCCGTATCATGGTTTTTCGGCGGAATTTCTTGAGTACCGGCCGTATCGCACGGGAGAATCCACCCGCATGATCGATTGGCGCAAATATGCCAAAACCGACAAGACGGTGGTTCGGCTTTTCGAGGATGAAACTAACCTGTACGCACGAATCATGCTCGATAAAAGCGCCTCGATGCGGTTCGCCTCGCCGGGCGCCGTCAGCAAATTTGATTATGGCCGCACACTGGCGGCGTCGCTCGCGTGGATTCTCGTTCGGCAACGCGACGCCGTCGGGTTGGCGGTTT
>WJJU01000566.1 GCA_014729595.1 Chitinivibrionales bacterium | reverse complement strand
GTTCTCGTTATTCATCGCGGGCTCAGCGGGCCCGCGATTCTCACCATTTCAAACTATTGGCGATCGACGGAATCGCTCGTTGTGGACATTATCCCACGAAGAGATCTTCTTCCGGAACTGAGCCATCCGGCCAACGGAAAGAAAAACCCGTGCACGCTTCTTTCAAAGTATCTCCCTCGACGCTTTGCCTCCGCCTGGTGTCAATACGAGCGACTTACCCGACCATGCGGTGAATACTCACCGCGGCGGACGGCCGCGATTTCGCATCGACTGCATAATTGGGAAATTCGCCCCTCAAAAACACAGGGGTACAAAACCGCCGAAGTAACCGTCGGCGGAATAAGCACCGACGCGATCTCTTCCAAAACGATGGAATGCCGCACTGTTCCCGGGCTCTTTTTTGTCGGCGAAGTGCTCGATGTAACAGGCGAGCTGGGCGGCTTCAACCTTCACTGGGCCTGGGCGTCGGGATGGTGTGCCGGACAAGTGGTATAGCGTGCCTTTATACCTCCGTTAGTAAAGCACTTTCGCCAATAGCAAAGGCGGCCTCTGTGAATCCCCCCATCATCGATGCCGACGGCGAAGCAGTGCCGCTACAAGTGTAGCGGTTACCAGCAATATACCGGTTAACAGCCGCGCAATCCAACGGCACTCACGCGCATGACATTCCACCACGGGCGCTTCGTGCCCCTCGCTCGGAGGTGTGGCGGGCATCGTTTCGGCTTGCCGTTCCTCTTGAGGTTCAGGCTCGTGTTTGGTCGATTGTTCCGCTTTGGACTCGGATACGGGCTCCGTCGACTGAGCGGGGCGGGGCTCACGCGGTTGCGCCGCAGCCTGTTCCGCCGGTTCCTCTTTAGGCGCTTCCGTTGGTTGTTCATCATGCCGCTCGACCGGCTCTTTTGCCTCGGTTTCGTGCGGTTTCTCAACAAGCGGCACACTTGACGGTTGGACATGACGTTCGGTTTGTCGCTCCGCCTCGGATTCCGGCCGTGCGGGAACTGCGCCCGATAGAGCCTGATCGCGATGAACCCTGCAGTAGCCGTCAACAAGATTCCGGCGATTTTTGCATCGTTGGCCGCTTTTGGTGATTCCTTTACATTGTTCTTCCATGAGAGTCTCTCCGTTTCCGTTCCGGTGTCCTTTTTTCTTCAATTAGTTCTTTTAATTTGTGCTCCACCACTCGCTGCACCGACGGATTCCGGCTCGATTCGCGCAAGCGGAGTAAAAACCGAATCGACGTCGCTCTCCGCCCCGCCTCGTTATAGCTGCTCGCCGCAAGGGCCGCAAGATACCCCGGCGCATCTTCGTGCACCGCCGCAAGCGCCAGATAGTCCGCCGCACGCTCGTAGTCTCGATAGTGGTCGTAGTAAAGCCAACCCAGATAAAACGCGATACGATACTGCTTGGCGCCCAGATGCGTAAGCCCTCGCTCCAGAATGATACGCGCCGCATCGGGGTCATCACCGAGGGTCGGAAGAATTACACCCGCGAATTCGTAGGCCGGGTACAGATGCGGATTGAGCTTTGTCACCATGTCAACCATCGTCACCAACCACCGAAAATCGCTATCCTTCTCGTAGTGCTCGCCGAAGTAGAGCATGGTCCTGATCCACAGGTAGGCCGCCAGGGTGGTTCGAAAACCCGGGATGAACGGCACGATTTTGTCCGTCCGAGGTAGATATGACATGCGTTCCTTGAACCACGAAGCATCTTTCGATGCGGTCAAATGCTCTTGAACCGGTACGATTGCCGGCAAGAGTAAAGCCGCGGCGCAGAGGCAAAGGATGGTGGATGCGTTCGTGCGCACGGTTAGAGATCCCTTCGCCCGAAGACCGCGCACGACAGCAGCAGGAATAAGGCTACGTACAAGCATCCATAAAGAACCGCCGTCCCCACGAAACCCGAGGGTACCGGCAGGTCGTACACCACCCGACTTCGAATATTGAAATGCTCGAGATTCGGCAGTACATAGTAGAGGCCGTGGAGAAGATCCACCAGCCAGGGGTGCCGTCCCTCCACCGCCACAACATCCTTCAGATCGTTGAAATGCCCCGCAATATAAAAAGCGATGGTCAAGATCGCCGCCAATGTCGCGTTCGTGAAGGTGGAAAAAAGTACCGAGACCGCAACAACCACCGCCATTTCCACCCAGATCAAAAGCACCGCAGGCAAAACATTCAGACCGCTTCCGCCCCCCATACTCCACAATGTCGCCAAGAACAAAAGTGTCATAACACCGAAATTCAGCAATAACGTGGTTGTCAATCCGACGTATTTGCCGACAATGATGGTGTAGCGGTGAACCGGCTTGGTGGCGAGTGTGTAGACGGTGCGCCCGCTCATCTCTTTATCGAGCATCCCTACACCGACAAAAACCGCAAGCAGGAGTCCACTAATCGACATGGTCGCCAATCCAAAGTCCTGCATCACCTGCACGCGCGCAAAAACCGACCATTCACCAAAGGACACCGACAAGGCGATAATAACACCGGCAAAGAGTAATACATTATAAAGCAC
>WJJU01000565.1 GCA_014729595.1 Chitinivibrionales bacterium | reverse complement strand
CTTGATATCGATGCCGTCGAATCCGGCCTGAGCAGCGAGCTTGGCTGCTTCGACGAATTTGTCTTGCAAGAGGTCCAGGTATTCGTCCGTTGCCGGGGCGTAGTTCTTGGGGAGATTGTGCAAGGGGTCGAGATAGGGCGAATTATGCGCGATTATGGGGGCCGGTTTTCCGGTGGGCTTTGAATAACGCCCCGAGTGAGTGAGCTGCAGCACCAGAACGGGCGTGTGTTCACTGCCGTATGATTTATATGCCATATCGCGGGTGAAATCGACCAGTTGCTTGTATATGTCGATATTATCTTTGTTGATCCAAAGCTGGCGTGGATTTGATCGCCCTTCTTCCATAATCGCCGTCGCCTCGAACCAGATCAGCCCGTTTTGACCGGCGGCGTATCGTCCATAGCGTCGAAAGGTAAGTTCTTGGGGGGCGCCCTTGGAATCGGCGTCGAATCCCTCCATCGGCAAAACGGCAAAACGGTTGGGAGCTTCGCAGTTGCCGATTTGCACGTTGTCGAACAATATGGTAGTATCTGCTTGAAAGGGAATCGAGAGGCCGAGTCTTTTCGAAAGTGTTTCTAGATCTTCGAGGGTTTTAATTCGGAAGCGTTCGTGTACTGCCATGACCTATTCCTTAGTATCGTTACTTGATCGCCGCTATTGTGACAATCCGTGGGTGGATGGTCGCCGCGAAGGACCGTTGCACCCGAGCACGTCGCCGTTAAAATATATTTCTTGTAATAGAGGTGCCGAGGTAATTACGGGGGTATATGGTGCAAGGCTTGTTCGCGCCCGCTCTCGAAGATCCGCGTTTGCACTATTTCAAGAGAAATAACCATTTTACTAACCGTTTGTGTCCCCCGGCGTGCCGCTGATGCCTTGCGCTACACCAAATACAAGGATTTAAGCCCTACACGTGGTTGAGAGCCAACAATCGTTTATATCGCCAAGCTATGGGATCTGGGATTCGTTGGCTACGTCCATAAGGTTTGTGGGGCGGGTAGTGGAACTGTGCCTGAGCCGGGCTTTTGCTTTGGAACAGGTTGCGTGGGACCGGAGTGTCGATGTCGGGATTATCGGAAATGTTGAGCGGTAAGGAAGTGGGTTCGATCGTGCATCGGTCCCATATCCGTGCTTGGCCCGGCCGATAGTACTCATTTGTGACATCGTGATCTCGAATGGTAAGAGAAAGGAGCAGGTTTTATGTCGAGGAGTGCTCTAATTGTTAGTGTTCTAACACTGTCTCTTGCGGTCACGAGTTTATACGGGGATCAAACGTTTGATAACCTTTTCTCGTCCGGCAAGTACCAGGAAGCCATCGAGTATGCCGACAACAATCTGCCCGCCGGTTCTCGCGACGCCGACGTTTGGGTGAAGATTGCCAAGGCGAACGAGAAACTTGGTCTCACCGAGAAGGCTCTGGCCTGTTACATGGTTTCGTGGCGTACCAACCCCAATGATTACGAGTCGCTTTTAGGCGCCGCTCGTATCTATAACAAGCTTGATCAGCCGGAGAATGCGGCGGAGAAGGCCAAGAAGGCGTTGGAGCAAAAATTCACCGCCGAAGCAAGTCGTGAGTATGCCAACGCCTGCATAGCATTGGGTAAGCCCGCCGAAGCGAAAAAGGCGCTGGAGAAGGTAATAGAGGCGGATCCCGGCGATGAAATCGCCAATTTTGAGCTGGGAAAAATCTACTATCAAGACAAAGAGTACGCCAAAGCCGCGCCTCTTCTCGAAAAATCTTTCCTTCGCAAACAAGATGCTAAAGTAGCTTCGATGGTTGGTGAGTCGTATCGCGAGGTTGGGAACCATGCCAAGGCGGTCGAGTATTTGAGCAAAGCCACAAAGATGAAACCCGGCATGTACGAAACGGGCCTGAGTCTCGCTCGCTCCTATTTTGCGATAAATGAACACGCCAAAGCGGCGACGGAATATGATCGCATAGACGGAAAAATTTCTTTTACGGCGTCGGATTATTACAATAAAGCCTTAGCGCTGGAAAAAACGGGCAAGAACAGCGCCGCGACGCAAGCATACCGTAAGGCCGCGCGAAAATTCGGCGCTTCGAAAAAACGGGAAGCGATTGTGGCTCATCTGGCGGTTGGAAAAGCCGATTTGGAGCAAAAGAATTTTGCATCGGCCGTGAAGCACCTGAAAGTTGTGGCCGACGGTGACCCGAAGGGTCGGATCGCCGACGATATTTATTTCTTGCTCGCCGATGCGCACGGTGGAGCCGGAAACGCCGATCAAGCGATAAGCAGCCTCGAAAAAGCCATAGAACTTGACGCCAAGAACATCGAGGCGTATGCCCGTCTCGCTGATCTTTACGAGAAGAATAATCTCAACGTCAAGGCGCAAGCGACGTACGAAAAAATGATGTCGCTTTCGCCAAACGACCCTAACGTATATCTGGTATTGGGCCGGTATAAACTCAAGGCGAAAAAAAATAATGAGGCCCTTGACCTTTTTGTCAAAAGTAACAGCCTCGCCAAATCCGCCGAAGCACTAGAGGGTATTGCGAAGGCCGCGGCCGCCCTCGGTCAATGGGATAAGGCCCGCGATGCGGCGGAATCGGCGGTTGCCATGGATCACAAGCGGATAGAGGCGCGTGAAGTTCTCGCCCAAGCTCATCTTCGCGCGGAAAACCATCAAAGCGCCGCCAAGCACCTGGAAGCCCTTGTTGCACGGGATAAGAATAACAAGGAGCATTGGAGTAATCTGGCAATGTGCTATAAGAAACTGGGGCAACCGGATAAACTGGCTCAAGCGGACGCTCGACTGGTTGAGCTTGATAAAGGGAATGTCGTTTCACGAAAGCGCCTGGCCGAATACTCGCTGCGTAAGAACGATATGGACGAGGCATATTCGTTGTTCAGGGAACTGGCGGTCTTGTCACCCGAAGATCCCCAAGTGTTTCGCCGTCTGGCCACTATCGCCGCCAAGCACAAAAACAACAAAAAGGTCGCTATCGGCTATCTTCAAAAATATTTGGCTCTTAACCCCAAAGACGCCGAAGGGTTTCGCGAACTTGGGGATCTTTTGTACGAAGAGAACCGTAAGGACGATGCGTTGGAAGCCTACGAGACCGCCATGAAGCTCGATCCGGCACTCAAGGGCTTTTACAAACGTTATGCGGAGATTGTCATACAAAAAGGGCAACAAGACAAGGTTATCACCGCTCTGCGGGGAGTAATCAAGTCCGGTGAAGCCGATTACAATACATACTTTACTCTCGGAGAAATTTATCAGGGGAAAGAAAGCTACGCCGAAGCCAAAAAAATGTACGAGAAGGCGCTGGCTTTGGAACCGCAAAATACCGAAGCGCTCGTTGCGCTCGCCGACTGTCAGTATAAGCTGGGAGAATT
>WJJU01000564.1 GCA_014729595.1 Chitinivibrionales bacterium | reverse complement strand
TGATGCACAACATCCGAGCCACTCATGTCGATCAGTCCCCTCGTGACAAAAGCCGAAGAGAAATGGGAGGCATACCGTGGGTCGTTCTTTGCTCTTATATTCCATTCAGTGTATATGATTCCACATTCAGAATCGGCCCCATTGATATCCTTAACCGTTTGTTTGTACTGGCCGGCAAGGAAGGAATACATATTCCGCAGAGCCTCATCGCCGGCAGAGCAAACAGCGGAAACAAAATCCAAGCTTGCTTCGGCGAAAACTTCAAAATCCGCATCGCTCGCACCCATGTCGCTAAACCGTGCTCTAAGGTATTGTTCGATCATAACCGTGTTAATCGAACCACAAGGGGTTCCCTCCAAATCGGCAAGGAGCCTGCTCATAATTTCTTCTCCATAGCATTGTATCGAGAAATGGGAGAGAGGCACTTCCACGGCAAGATCGTTCCACTGATTCATGCTGTCGGCGAATACGTCCAGCCAGAGAAAGCTGGAAAGGTGAGGAATCAGCCCCATACCAACGATTTTTGGATCGCCTTCACATGAATCAGAGGTCTCACATGCGGTTGCGATTCCCTCGTAGGTATAACGATACGTCGTCATGAATTTGTTCATAATCTCCATAATGCTGTCGCCAAGGCAGTTTACTACCGTGTCAACGACGCCGTCAACCACGGTGGGCATTTTGTATTCATACCAGGTTGATCCTATGTTTACCTCACCGAACAACTGGTAGTAATCGGGGCGGAGACCGAATGTATCCAGGAGTTGACCGACCACCTCCGAAACCAGTTCTTGCCACATATCGTAACCAAAAGAGTCATTACAGTCTGTTACACAGGGAGGATACTTTGCGAAGTTCGGGAGTAAGTTTGAGGCAACGGTCATGTCATCAGACGGTGACAGGAACTTGGGAACACCATAAATCTGGACCACAACCTTCCCACCGTGATGCTCCTGTGCGTACTTGAGTTTCTCGACAAGGGTAACCATGCTGTCATAATGGATCTGATATCCATCAGGAGCATCCACGCTTCCCCACGGATAATTATAGAATTCTTCCGATTGGCGGTCGTACCTGATTTTTGTGAGTTTGACTTTGATCCTGTAGAGATCCGCCCCGATTTCCTCAGTAAACCTGTCCATTGCGGCTTCTTTGCCCCAGTAGTTCACACCGCCCGCCAGATTCTTGTGTAGGCCGATGGAATCGGCGGCATTAGTGTATACGGTATCGACTCGGGCGAAACTTGAAACGAAAGTCAGTTGAGATAGAATAACTCCCAACAGACACACCTTCTTTGAGACCATGACGCGCCTCCTTTTTAGGATTGGTTGAAAAAATGCCCTCAACTATTGAGGCCAACGAAATATAGCTTTTCCCGGTATTGCTTATGGTGTCCCTATCGTCCTTGATAGTATTTCTAGCGTAAATTTAGCTTTCCTAACTTCATCCTAACCTCGGGCTAATAAATTGACTATTAGTCGGTAATGCCGTCTAAGCGGAGCGGGTACTTTTTCGTCCTCACTTCCGACAATGAGTCCATTAGTAATTCCAAGGATCATCCGATGAGTTAGAGTGTTAAGGCGCCTACTTCGAAATATAGCATTGCGGCCGGCCCGGATCCGTGGGCCTCTTGGGGCGGTTTTCGGCGATATCACCGGCAGTCATATTCATCATATACATACAAAGGCCTTATTCGCCGGTCAAGAGATGGCCGGAATAACGCTTCATGCACCGATCGATGTTCTTCCGAGCGATAACCACATTCACCACTGTGCTCATGGTATCCGGCTCGATTGGCAGGCTCAGGGAACGAGGGTGACAAAAAATCCTTTTATACAAAAACCATTGGAAAGATTTCTATGTCGAGGTCAGTCACGGTCCTTATACCGTCGATCACAATCTAATCCTTTCGCACAGGTCAATAATTGGCGCGTCCCAGGGCGCCCCGTACCTTCATCATTTTATTTGCGGTCGGGTGCAATAATTGATTGATCCGAACCGATTGACTCCATGTCAATGTTTTCCCTTCTACGATAGTGATGGGGCTAATGACGATTCCGGGTGGCGATCATCGCTTTATAAACTACTCTTTCATCCCGAATGCGACCGATGAGCATACGAAAGAACCCGTCGCCTATGACGCCGTCCTCGATGATAACCGGGAGCATACCTGGACCTCTGGGTTTCCCTTTTCGGGCCGAGGCCCCTTTGAGAATTTTTGTGGAACAAAACTCCTATTGGATAGATCTTTTTGCAGATCAAAGCGGGGAAAACAACCGAAACCGGACCCTTTTGAATCTTTAGGATCAGGCGTTAAGACATTTGATCTTAACCTTTGTTGATTTTTCAATAGGAAAGGATATGGCCTTTATAAGGAATGATGCTATTCGTGTTGTGGTGCATTCTATTTTGCTTGTATTCAATATCGGTGTCAATGCATCGAGCTTGATCCATCAGAAACACTGCTACTTAAAGGCAGGCTCACCTTGTACTTTTTTGATAATTTTTAAAGCTTTGTGTACCTCATCTTCTTCACCGCGAATAGCTAACACAACGGCGCCCTCGGCGCCTGCAATTCCTCCAGAGCCGATTTGCGTTACTTCTACATCGGCAAATTGTCGAATGGCTTCGATTTCAGTAAAGAGTTCGCCGGGCACCAGCCGCAATTTCGGTATTTTTTTGCCAATAGTACGAAATTTCCGCTGTGGTTTGTTCACTAATTGCAACAGATCGGTCGAAGAGTTTTTTTCCAGGCCAACCGGTACAATCAACCTAAATTTATCGCTTTTCATCCGGCGCAAAATGTGGCCCAAGGTCCCGCCGGTCGGACTCCCTGTAAAGACAGTCGCCTTATTCCGGGAATAGTTAATAATATTTGCACCCTTAAATACAATATCGAAATCACTCGCGGCATCCAGTGCTTCTGTAAATGCCATTTCTTGTCTTTTGCCGTTTTGTAGTATAATTTCCGGAATTCTCTTTTTAACTTTCGTTAACCCCTCTCCTTTAGTCGGCGATATTCGTCCGGTTACAAAAGAACCGGGAACGATGATCTTTATGGATACATTCATCTGGGTTGAGTTTTTCAGGGGCAATGCCCCCTGATTTTGATCAAGTCTCCGCGGTACTCGATCAGAATGACGCACTGGCACAGAGTCAAGTTTTTGGTGAACTTTTCCTGGGGGGGCAGGAGCAACAGTGCCCCACCAATGCTATTGAAATACGGTCGGTTCACGCTCATTGAGGTACTAACACCGCCGCGCCACTCAACCGTCCCTCGCGCAGATCGCCAAGCGCTTCGTTGGCCTTTTCTAAAGGATACGGCCTGGTCTCCGTCCTCACCGCGACACGAGCCGCGGCATCGAACAGTTCATCGCCGTCGCGTCGTGTCAGATTGGCTACCGATCGTATCACGCGCTCTTCCCAGAGAATAGTATAGGGGAAAGAGGGTATGTCACTCATGTGGATACCGCCGCAGACCACCGTCGCTCCCTTGCGCGTAGCCGCGAGTGCGGCGGGAATGAGTGACCCTATCGGTGCGAAGATGAGCGCCGCATCCAGTTTGTCGGGCGGTTTGTCGGTAGAGTCCCCCGCCCATACCGCACCAAGTTTGCGCGCGAATTTTTGCGCCACCGTATCGCCGGGACGTGTGAACGCGAATACATCCTTCCCATCGTGAATGGCGATCTGCGCAATGATATGAGCGGCGGCCCCAAAGCCGTAGATACCAAGGTTTTCTACATGGGGGCCGGTCATTCGATAGGAGCGATAGCCGATAAGGCCGGCACACAACAGCGGAGCCGCCTCGACGCTGTCGTAACGCTCGGGAATGGAAAAACAGTAGTTCTCATACGCGAGGATAAACTCAGCGTAGCCACCATCAAGTGTGTAGCCGGTGAACAGAGGATTGTCGCAGAGGTTTTCTTGGTTCCGTCGACAATACCGACAGCATTGATCGGTGTAACCCAACCACGGTACGCCGACCCGGCGACCGGTATCAAATCTTACAGCCCCCTCACCGGACGACACGACCCTTCCGACAATTTCGTGGCCAAGGATAAGCGGCAGCTTTGGATTCTTTAGCTCACCGTCAAGGATATGAAGGTCGGTGCGACATACGCCGCATGCCTCGACACGAAGCAGCACCTGACCGCGCCCGGGCGCCTTGACCGAAACATCCGTCATACGCAGAGGCTGACCGGGCGCTTCCAAAACCATGGCGCGCATTATTTTCGAACGGTTCATGGAATGCTCCCCGCCGGAAATATACTTGTCTCCGGGCGGTTCCACAAGGTAGCGGCGGGATTGCCCCGCTATTCCACCGACCATTCTATACCCCGTCGGTGTATAAAAATCCGGTTGACATGCATTTAAGCAATTGGATTATCGGAAGTCATGGCCACGGTTATATTCGGAGATCTCAGTAAATGTCAAACGGATTTTTACACACCGGCAAAGCTCCTCGGCATCCTATCCAAGCGCATGGCCGCGAGGCGCGAAGAACCGCCTTAAAAATGAGCTGTTACTCAGGCCGGCCGCGACGACTAGTCCGTTTCGTTGCGCCACCTCAGCATATCACCGAGGATATGTCTCATCTCCGTTTTTGCGGGATCACATCCGACCCTTCCCGCTCGGTCTTCCCTGATGCGGCTCATTCTAAAAGCGGCTCTAAGCCTTTTTCCGCTCTCCTCGCGCCTGAATACCGAGGAACTTTTGTAACGCCGTGGTCAACCAACGACTTGCGCGCTTCCCACACTCAAACCGTCGATTTTACGTTTCGAGTAATTACGTTGCTCAGAACCGCAATCTCGCACCAAAGCTTAGAGCGTCCAATGCCACAATATCGACAACGTCGCCCTTCTCCTCCAATACATATTCGTACTCGTAGGCTCCATCGTCGGAATTCAACGCGCCTTTGATTGCCTTAATTTCTTTCGCGGCCGGCATGCGGAGCGCTTGAACGCCGAGCGTGGTGTAGAAGGCGAGGCGATTATTGACGGATAGGGTAGGCTCTATGCGAAAAACACCCATAGGTGTGAACGTGTGGTAATTATCTTCTACAAGCTTTCCGCTGTTTCGGTCGTTATACTTCAAAACACGGTTACGGTATACTCCACCACACTGTAAAGTTCCCCACAATGAGGCGCGTTCTCCGTGAGCCAACCGGAACGCAAATCCTATTCGCCCCTGTATCGCGTATGGAGCGGGTCTTTCCCGCACGCTGCGAATTTCTTTCATTTCGGTTTCCCAATCGCAGGTAACGCCGGCAAGAACGTCGAAGCCGAATTTCCCCGACGGATAGTATCTGATTCCGAAAAGTCCGGTTCGCACCGCCTGCGTTTCAAATGTGAACCTAGAAGACACGTCCACTGATTCCATCGGATAGAATTCACCTTGAACGGTAAATGTACCTTGACTCGATGTTTCCTTGGCGCAAGCGTTGGCGGGGGTACATGAAGAATCCCGTGGTCCGGCCGTTACGGATGCCGTCGTGACCAGTACGGCGATAACCATTCTACGCATGATTACTCCTTTTTGATGTTTTTGATAATACTTTAATTCGGGCAAACCGGCTATCGCGGCTATTAACGCTTCAGAAGCAACATGGGAAGGGAAAAGCGAAAGCAAGCCGGCTTTTCAACCGTCGTTTTGCTTTTCCTCTGCTTTTTCGGCACCGTGGAACCAAGATTGAACCCATTTTTTGTAAACCGTTTCAATTAATGTCAACGAGTGAATTCAATCCGACAACACTCGCCGCTATTGTTTTTGATATATACGTGGGTAAAGCCCCGAAATCACCGATATATGCGTGTTGCACTTACCCGTGCGGCGTCAAACATATCTTGATGCAACGTATCAAGACATGCAAGTTCCGCCGCGACGCATATAACGGCCACGACCATGCGCCTTATAACACATTGACACTATGCGCTCATCCTTGAGGGCGGATGAGATTCGCTCCTGTCAAGCAAAAGGTTGCGGGGAGCTTGGCGCTTTCGTGGCGGATCGCGGTTGCCGCGTATGTGGTTCTTGACAAGAATTCATACGCATCCGCCTCAACCCCGCGGCATTTAAGATAAGCAAAATGGTCGGAAAATGCAAGAAAAATTTTTGCAAATTGCAAAAGCAAGCGAATCCGCTCGATTGCGGATAATGTCGGGACGATAGAAGAACGCGTGTAAGTCTTTGCCGCTCTTGTAGGTAGGCGGTGCACATTCAAAATTCGCTCTAAGGAGTTATAAAAGCCTAGGCGGCGGAGAATTTCATTAAGAATGCGGATGCCGTGAAAAGGGAAGAGAATTTTATGAGAATTAGCTCGAGATCTATTCGGCCGCCGAATGCAATCTTATCTAAAAAAAAAGCACGAACAGATCCGGGCCGGCAACCTCGAAAAGGAAGGCCGTACTTCTTTTTTTTCCTCCGGAGGGTATATGGTATCGTATCTCCTAGCCGGTCATAAAAACGCGGGATTCCCATCAGCAAAAATAGCATTATGATCCGATACACGGCCATTCCTTTCGGTTCCGCAATTACCACGCGCATGATATTTACAGGACATGGAATATACCTTGTGGGTATCTCGGCTGACGGAAGGCATTGAAGAATTTATGAGCCCCCTCTTCGGCGAGGAGGCGTTTTTTACGTGTGCCGACGGCTAATGTGTAATCATCGCGAAAATTACGTCGAAATACACCGAGAAACCCGGATTCCAATCGAATGCGCCGACACCAAACCCGAGGTCAAACATCAGATAGGGTACGGTGGGTGGATGTATTCGAACACCACCGTCGGTGAAAAACCAAAACCAAGGGTGGTAGCCATAGTCGAGTTCTAAAGAACCGCCGATTTCGCCGATAATTGACCACCATGCGGACGGCGTCGCCATCAGCCCAAAGTCGCATCCCAGACCGATGGGATCGCCTAGTTGAATGTTTGGCGTAATGGACCATTCAAAGCTACCGCCTCTTCCCCGGCCGGTACTAAGAAAAATACCAAGACGAGCATGAGGATTATGATAGTAGTATCGATGATAGTAATCGTAGTGTCGGTCCCAATACCGATGATGGTCGGAGAACCACAGGTAGCCCCAGTAAGAAGAAAGGCCGGCGCCGAGAGCGAGGTTTTCGTTAATCCCAAATTTTATTCCGAATTTGATCCTGCCTATCGCGTCTAGTAGAGATAGTTGAAACTGCAGATTCTGCGGAAACGAATAGGATATTTCGTGAAGGCTTGCAACAAGATGCCAAGGAGGATTAACGTATGGCTTTGGCGTAACGAAATAGTGCGTCGGTTTGGCTGCTCTGATGCCGGCGGCTCCGGCCGGAGTGGCTTGGCCTGAGATAAGCAAAAGCGGGAAAACCAACAAGACAAAAACTCTACGCATAGCGCACCTCCAAAGCAGACCCGGCTTGGCCGGGGTATGGTAGTCATTAGGCAAAAGCGGGGACATCGTCGATTTATTGCACGTATCGAGCAATGACGCCTAAGGAAACTTTTGCGCCCGAATTATGAAAATCGCCGGTTTGCGGCTCTCCAAAACGGATATGGCGGCCGGCAAACAACGTCAACAATAATATAATACTAATGATTCGCCATTACTTTGGATTGCGCCCGCTTCACCGTCTCGAACATAAGCGGTTGTCGCGAAATGCCGGTGTTCCCGCCCCGCTTCACGCTTGAATACCGGGGAACTTTTGCAGTGATGGGGATAGTAAAAACGGTGGCGAAAGCCGGCGGTACTCCCTAAGCTTCAGAACGAAAGTGAAATTCGACGAATTCGGGTGAAACGCGAAAATCAGCTCTTCTTCTCGTACATCATCCGCCGCGCATCTTTGATGATCGCGACCACGTCGAGGTGGTTGGGGCAGCGGAGCTTGCAGGTCCCGCAATACTTGCAGCGATCGAGTCGAAGACCGTCTTCCCACTGTTTTTTGTTGAATGCCTCCTTGGCTTCGGCCATGTGCATGTATTTGTAAATGTTGTAGTAAGACAAACAGGCGCCTACGTTAATGCCCTCCGGGCAGGGTTGGCAGTAGCCGCAGGCGGTACAGCGCGGTTCGTCGGTGTTGATCAGGTCGTTGACTTCATCGAGGATCTCGTCGGCGTTATATCCTCCCGCGGGCATCTCGTCAAGTATTTTTGCGGCATAGTCGACCTCGCTCACCGACGAAAACCCGATCAGCGGGTGAACACCCTCAAGGCTTAAAAGATAGCGCAAAGAAAGATCGCGTAACCGCTCATGGGTGGCTAAAAAACCGCCGGCGAAGGGATTCATCGCGATCACGACGATTCCCTTTTTGTTGCAATAGTCGACAACCTCACGTCGTGTCGTATTCACCACGTTAAAGGGAATAGTCACAATTTCGAATTTTCCGGATTCAAGAAACGAAATAATCGTGCCGCCGTCGGCATGGGTGGTTATTCCCAGGCGTCCCCATTTGTCTTTAACCGATCGCAGTCCCTCGTACCATCCTCCGGGTTTAAGCGTCTCATCAAGTTGCTCCTTCGTATGAGTAGTCCAGAGGTGGTAATAGTCGAAGCGGTCGACGCCGATTCGGTTTCGGGACTGATCGAACACTTGGCGGAGTTGATCGGCGGTGCGGACACCGAATCCCTTGGCCTTGCTGAATTCTCCCAACTCCCATCCTCCGTTGCCGGGCGAACATTTTGCGGACACCATCACGCGGTCTCGATAATCGGGGTGATTGATCGCTTCACCGACCCATCGCTCTGAATTCTCTTCTTCGCTGCGATAACAGTAGCACGGCGAGCAATCGATATAGTTGAATCCGGCATCGATTGCCGCACGAACGGTCGCTACGGCCGCGGGACGGTCTTTGAATCGCATCGCACCAATAAGTATTCGGCTCAGTTCCATATATTCTCCTCCACCGGTGGGTAATTGTAACCTTGTCGAAAATAATCCTTTCGCCCTGTTTCGCGAAACGGCGGTATAACCTTATTTTCACATAGCGTGGATATAAAACTAAGAATTGTATTGGATTCCCCCCGTTCCGCGGCGTTCAATATGGCCGCCGATCTCTATTTATTGGATCAGGCGTCCAAAAGAAACTGCATAACCCTCAGGCTGTATCGCTGGCGCGCGCCTACTATTACTATCGGGTACATGCAGAAGCCGACGGAACTACTCGACCTTCAGGCGCTGGAACGGCATGGAGCCGAATGGATACGAAGACCGACGGGCGGGCGAGCGGTTCTACATCATCAGGATGTTACGTACAGTTGCGTGTTCTCTCGTAAGATACGGCGTATGGGCACTACGTTGGCCTCGACCTATCGACTGATTTCCCGCGGCTTGATGCGTGGTTTGGAGATTGCGGGGATCGCCTGTGAGCCCCACGACTCCGAGATCGATTCATCGCGTGCCCGCCGAGAGGTTACCTTACCCTGTTTCTTAGCGCCAAACCGTGAAGAAATCATGGTTGCCGGGCGAAAACTGGTGGGATCGGCGCAAAAACGACAGGGAAAAGCAGTGTTGCAGCATGGCTCGATACCGCTGACATGCGCATTTCGGCAGCTCCCCTACTACCAAAAAGCCGAGAACGAAACCCGTCGAGAACTCTTGGCGCTGTTGCAGCGTAAGTGCACCTGTGTCGCCGAACTGCTGCCGACATTCACCGAAAGCGAAATAATGTCCGCACTCAAGCAAGGATTCGCCGAAATACTTACGTTTGAAGCGTTTGAGGAGCCGTGGAGCGGCGAGGAACTGAGAGACATTGTACTACTGAGTGAGAGTGAGGAGTTCAAGGCGCTTTGGATGAGCTGAGGTTTAAATAAAAAAGCAGAAGGGACGCCTGGCGACGTCCCTCCCGTTACCCCATCATCACACACATCAGCCACTTGGCAGTGGCGTAGCACATCTCTCCACCACATTCACCTATCAATCACCATGCCAATAAGGCGGAAGGTATCTCGGGCGAAAGAAGCGAGGCGATGAGCGTTGTGGGCAAAAAAATTATAACATCTTGTTGTACAATAAGTTACGATTGTCTCGGCTTTGAGCTGTCCCTAATCACGACACGCTAAACCCCCATACGACCTTGATCGCGGCGGCGAGAAGAGTGGGGCAATATGCCCTAATTCGGGTGGTAATTTAGTAATGCTAATTGCACCAACCGTCTTCCAAGCCCCTCCAAAGCGCCCCAGCCATGACCTCAACTATTTTCAGAATTATGAGAAAGCGTTGCGGAGAGGCGCCGCCCGGCCTGCTTCGCATCACATTTGGCGTGAAGAGGAGAGATGGGTGAACAATTATACAAAAAGATTATGGCTTATTGATGCAGGTTATCTATTCAATGCACAGAAAAGTGTTGGACGCGACTATCAGTTCGATTATATGAAGCTGAGGCAAAAGCTCGAAGAAAGCGGGCCGTTGTGGCGTGCGTATTATTTCAGTGCTACGCCTGATGCCACAACCGATGCACAAGACAATTTTCATTCCTGGTTGCGAAGTGCGGGGCCCAGAGGACCGAAAATCATTACAAAGCTCTATCAGCTTAAGCAAGTCGATGCCGATCGAGCCTATTGCGCGGATTGCTCGACAAAGGTTAACCTTTCCTGCCCTAATGGACACTTTCACTCATTACGCAATTATCAGCAAAAGGGAGTCGACGTCGGCATTGCGACGCTTGCGCTGACGCATCAGGAGCGTTACGATGCACTCGTGCTGTCGACGGGTGACGGCGATTTTCTCGATATGGTGGAGTTTCTGTCCGAGACCGGGAAGAGAATCGAATTGCTGGTTTTTCGCGAAGGAGTATCGACCGATCTACAGGCACGCGCCGACGTCGTTCACTGGATTGATGATTTTGCCGATGACGTCAAGCGGGGATTTTCCGGGCCCGTCAGGGCTTGTGAAGATGATGTGGCTGTGTACACCTACCCCAGGCCCAAAGGCTAAGGCTTGCGGAGCGGCCCGGCGACCGTTGTACCAACAATTAGGATGGTCGGCGGACGGGTCCCTGATTTGACTGAGAGCCGCTTTCAGAATGAGCTACGCCGGGGAAGGCCGCGGGAGAAGGCCTGGATATGATCCCGCAAAGGCGGAGAAGAGGGATATCCTCGGAGACATGGTGAGGAGGCGCAACGAAACAGACGGTTTGTGGCGGTTGGCTTGCGTCGCGGATCATTTTGGTAGCGGCTCTTATTCTAAGCTGTTAAACCGCTTCGAAAACTCTCGTATTCAAACGGGTTTAGATAGAGTGCTGACAGGTAAACCTTGGGGGTGAAATGTGACTGGAAAACTATCTCCAAACCATCTCCCGTCATTGACGCCGGTCTTATTCCGCACCTTCGTTGGTGCATTTTCCGGCGTAGCTCCTCAGTTGACCAAAGGGGGGTTTGGGCAATTATTCTCAGCCCTTTTGTTCGTGGGATCCACCGTCCTCGTTTCGGCCGATCCGACCGAAGGAGACTCCACGGAGGGAATCTTTCTTCTGTGCGGCGACTCGGTAGGCGAGGAAAGTACAAAGCTTGTTTATGCGTATGTCGACGGCGAAAGAACCGATTGCATGCCCGAGATTGAGCTGCGGACGCTGCTCAATGAGCGGGCTTTCGAGCAGGATTCGGCATTCAGGCATGCCCAATCCGCCGAGGTTATGGGCGCGGACATTCTTGCGGCGATTCAAAAGGGTAAGCGCGATTTTGAAGGAGCGGACCTTCGTCGGTGCGACCTTATGAATGTCGATCTTGCCGGTGCGAACTTGCGCCGGGCAAAGCTTGCGGGCGCCGATCTTCGCGGCGCGGACCTCTCGGGCGCCGATCTTCGCAACGCCGACCTTCGGGGAACTTTCTTAATGAGAACCAATTTGGGGGGGGCGCGGCTCGACGGCGTCAAGCTTAGCCGTGCTTTCGCGATGAAAGCGAACTTTGCCGACGCCCGAGGACTTACGATCGCCATGCTTCGTGGGACAAAAAGCTTGCATAAGGCGCAAATCGACGAGGTATTACTCGAAGAAATCAAGCGGAAATCCCCAAAACTATTAAAAGAGCCCTACGATTTGTGGAAACCCTCTCAAAAGCCGGTCAAAGCGGCCGGACAGCGGTGATGCGAGGCTTGATTTAGAGGGCGGAGCAGAACTAAGTCATTGATATTCAAGCGAATAACATCACTTTTTTAGCTCTCGGTGGTTTCGAGAGCCTTGGTGACCGTACCGGTAGTGAGCGCGGGGAGTGGTTTGGTTAATTTAGAACAGATGCCGCCACCCCCGTTTTTCGTTTCTTACGATCAAAGCCCAACCGTAACGGCTCATTAGCTAAACACATAAACCCGCATCTACGCTGTTACCCCCGTCCCTACGTTCGGCTTTTTATATCAATCGTACACACAAAAGGAAGGTTTCTATGCAATTGGGCGTAGTCCAACCCATAGCCGCAAACAAATTCATCGGGAATTTCGGCGCCTTTAAAGTCAATCGGAATCTTCACGATTCGGCGTGAGGGCTTATCGAGCAAGGTGCAAACGCGAAGAGAGGCGGGACCTCGGCCGCGCAAAAGATCCAAAACCGTCGCCAGTGTCGCACCCGTATCGATAATATCTTCCACCAGCAGAACATCCTTGTCGGCGATTGACTCTCCCAAATCCATGATTATCTTCACGTTACCGCCCCGGGTTTCATTTCCATAGCTTGAGACGACCATGAAATCCACTCGAAGCGGCAAGTCTATTGCCCGCACCAGATCCGCCATAAAAATGAACGAACCCTTCAGAAGGCCGACAACCACAAGTTCGTGAGTGCTTTCACGATAAGTTTCGGTAATTGAAGCCCCCAGCTTATAAACGATGTCGGCTATCTCAGATATTTTCAGGACGGTCTTACCTATCGCCATGACCCACGCTCCATTTTTGTAGATCTAAATATCAACCTTACTCACACCCATTCTTCAACGATCTCTCGTGCCGCCCCGGGCAGTATCCCAACGATTCGCGCCAAGTCCAGGGCGGTGAAACGCGTACGGATCTGGTGAGCGCGCTCAAGGACTTGGGTGAGCCGGTCCTTGCTTACCCCGATATCTTCCGCCCGAAAAGCGGCGCCCGCCCGGCTCAGACAATCCCGAATTTTTGAGGGCGGCAACACAAAGCGCTTGATTTCAGCTCGAAGGGTATCCCACGACAACCCGCCGCCGAGTCTTGCGACGGCATCCCGGACACGTTGTCTTTTCGGTGCAAGCTGTCCTTTGATTTCGCCGCTGAGTGTGCCCCAAAAAGCACCGTCGGCCTCCATGGTGGGAACTTTGTAGGTAGGGGTATCCAAAGCGAGAATTCGTTCGTAAACGGCGCTTGCGAGAATGGTGCCTATTCCAACTTGGCGCCCGTGGAAATCATGATCGGTGTTGTCGCGAAGGGCAAGCATGTCGAGCGTGTGAGATACCAGATGTTCCGCGCCCGAGGATGGAGAGGAGGCGCCGACCATGTTCATGCCGACCCCCGTCAAACAAAGAGCGTCGAAAAGAGCCTCGATCGCCGCGGGCGACCGTTTGAGTACACCTTCGGGATTGTTCAGATAGAGCGATTCAATATCGACGATAAGCGAAGTAACGCGCTCGCATTGGTAATCACCGAACAGCAATCCGCACATACGCCAATCGGCGGTACTGACCGGCTTGGCGACAACGTCACCCAACCCCGCCGTCGTAAGCTCGTAAGGCGCTTCACGCAACACGCGCGGCGTACTAAGCAACAGCCGGGGTGGACGGCCGTCGACGACGGTTTTGAGGCCGTTGATTGCCGCGGCTATGACCGGGGAGGTGTAACCGTTCATGCTCGCCGCCGTCGCGAACGTAGCGGAAGCAATACCGCGATCAAGAGCAATCCATTTAGCCAGATCGCATAGCACGCCGCCGCCAACCGATACGATTACATCGATTTCGCCTACGCGCTCCGCGAGCCATGAATGCGTGTGGTCATCGCAGACCGGCAGACCATGACCCGAGGCGGGAATGACAATTTCCCGCACATCCCACCGTTCCCTACGAAGATCGTCGGCCGTGTTGGCTCCGGCAACTTCGCGAGTGTTTTCGTCCATAATAACAATGACTCGTCGCCCCGTGGTCAGTTTAGCCAAAGCGGCCGGAAATTGTTCCGATGCGTCTTCGCCGTACATCACCCTGTCGGGCGTCACGTGATGGCTTCGCCCGCATTCGCAATGGATAGTCGTACCGTACATTTCATCGTGCATCGCCGGTTCCTTTTCTGGCTGATAAACAGAGATGGATTCTCCCCAATTTCCATTTTCGTTGGAAGTCGGCCGGCGGGTGCGTTCGGTATCGAGGACGAAATCAAGACCACGCCGGGTGCGAAGAAGAATATATTACTCGGTCGGCATGGCTCGTCGTTTTGGACCGGCAGTACCCAAAAGTGACATATCGGGCGGAGAGGAATTATATATTGATTATTAACGGCATTGAGCCCTTTACCGCTTTTTGTCCAAACCGCAGGGGAGTATTAACTATGAGGATCGCGACTCTTTTCATGACTGGCGTATTGTTACTGAGCGGATGCGCCGCCTACAAACAACTCGAGCCCGAACCCGAGCTGTCGTCCGAAGAAAAGGGTTATATCGAACTCAAGCACGGCGGCGGCAAAAAGGATTTCGAACTTAAGGAAGGCAAGGGCTATTTCATTGCGTTCCCCGCTCCCGATCACGACAACTACTTCCTTGTTTTGACTCATTCCTCCAAGAAGGCATACAACAGCTTTCTCACTTTCGAGCTTGAAGATAAAAAGACGCCGGGCGAAAAGATCCCCGATCGGGCGGCGGAAGACACCGCGCTCAGCGTTTATCCAATCGGCGAGGGCGTGGAGAGCTACTATTGGCTCGTCGACAGTGTAAAAGATGACATCGTGCTTCAGATGAAGTACCGTTATGTACCGCAGTGGCGATTTAAGTTTGAAAACAGGCACGCGGCCCTAAAGGAGACGCTCGAGAATAATCGGGTAGATAGAAGCGTGTACGAGAAGCTGGGCAAAAGTTTTCAATTCGACGGGTTCAACTATAGGACCGCTATGGATACGGTCAAACAAAGCACGCGGGAGCTTGAGACGGTACTCGAGGAGCTGACCTCGATTGAAAGCATATTTCCCTCTTCGATACTCGATTCCCGGGATCCGGCATATCTCAATTACAAAAAGCTCAAGGGCGAACTCAAAGAAGAGATACTGTTTCAGCGTAACTATTTCGCCGTGCTCGATTTCTTCGGCAAAGAAGAGAAAACGCGCGGCAACACCGCCGGATTCATCGAGCTTACCGGTGATTTCATTCAGTATTTCGGTCGAAAAGAGAAATTGGCCGACAATGTAAGCGCTGAAAGCCGCCGCGTCCTGGAGAATCGTCTGCGGGAGGTGGCGCCTTTTTATGATCAAAAGCTGGCGGTGAAAGAAAATGCGGATCCGCTTGACAATGAGGGCTATCATATCGATTCATTCCTCAAGCTCCGCGAGCTGTACAAGACGGCGGGAGTTCAACCGACGGAGGAGTTCCTGGTGGCGGCGAAATTCATCGAAGGTTTTCAGGATCGTGCGCTGTTACTGGCGAAAGGGAAGAATGTCTTAGACAAAATCCACGATAAGGTTGCCGCACTTGAAAAGATGCCCGAGGATGATTTTTTCGCAAAGGCCGCCGCAAAGACCGAAGAAATTCAGAACCGTATGCCTCGGCCCCTGGGCGAAGAGATGGGTAAATATCTTAATTACCTCTGTGCTACAAGGCTGAACCGCGAGCTTGCACAGTTCACCGATGAAGTTACGAAGCTGGCGGGACGCTATGGTGAGGCCAAGGCTTTGGTGCCGCAAATCAACCGATTGATGGCACAGGGGAATTTTCGGGGCTCGTTGGGCGTGCTGATGCAATACAAGCATCTTGGATTTCTTCTCGAAAAATATCGCCCACTCGATAAGATGTCGATCGAGCAGCAGGCCGACGCCGTCAGTGATCATCTCGCAAACTACCGCTGGCGCTCCGCCGAGGCCGGTCTCAGGGCATTGCATGGCGATCGCAATTTCATCGATCCCCCCGCCGTGTTCTCGGTAAAACGGATAATTGTTGAAGAACTCGAGGATTCCCTTTACAGCACCATCGATCGCATCACTCGTCATCGCGTCAACGAGTTCTTGGAGCAAAATGTCGATCAACTCGAGAATGTGGATTCCCTATACACCGATTCGGTGTTTTATCCGGTCTACGAGGTTACTTTTACAACGGGGGATCAAGCCGATCTGGAGAAGCGCAAGCGGGAATTGGTGGAGCACCTGGCCACAATGAAGCAGGATGAGTTTCCGGCTCGCGCAATCGCTTTGCTTTACCAGAAATTTGTCCGCGACCCGGGCAAAAACGGCGTTCTTACGGCACGCGCCATCGTCAGGCATGGTGAGCATTACGAGGGCGACAATATCAAGATCAAACGCCGGGTGGCCGAATGCAACCCGTGGGCGTCGAAATGGATTGTCAAGCCAAAGAAATACCGTCGCGTGTACGCCCTCCCTCTCACCGATAGTCGTGGCGGGAGCAACCGTTATCTCGTGCGGCTCAATGTTCGGATACCTACCGATGCGAAATTTCCCGTGTATGACGTAAATATAAAGCTGCCCAAAGAAATCGCCGGCGAGGCATCGACCGAGCAATGGTACGAGAAAATCATGCTCAATAAAACTCCGCTCAAGAACGAGGGGCGTTTTACGATTACCGCGCCAACCGCCGAGAACAACTTCGAGTGCCAGGTTTCTCCGGTGAGAATGGTTAAAGAAGGCAACAATGTACTCGAGATCTACTTCAATCATAAATCGTTCAAGGTCCATACATTGAGCGTGATGGTGCAAAAACCGATAATCAAGAAGAATTAGTTCGTCAATAGCCTTTTCTGAGCGGGCAAAACGCGCAAGACTCCGAGACAGCTCCGGCATAGCGACTGAACGCCGTCTCATCGTAAGAGCCTGATGCAATTTCCCGCGACGGTATTTACGCGTACGGGTCTCGTCATAATTCCCATAGTTAGCGGAGGAGTCGTCCATGAAAAAACTCATCATCGCCCTCAGTGTCGTTCTTGTAGCCTGTGCCGGGATTCTTTTGTATTGGTTTGTTTTTCGTAAGGATCTTGGCGGGAGAATCGTCGTTCCTTATATCGCCCACCAGCAACCGCGAGTCGATCCGCATCTGCCTGCGTCGGTTGCATTGGCCGATAAGCTGGACGAAGTGATGTTCGACGGGCTCTTTAACGTCTCCGCGAATCCAAGCGGGATTGTGTACGAAGACGGGCTGGGCGAGCTGTTGGGGGTCGATCGAAATAATGTTGTGACGATTCGCCTGAGACCGTCCAAAAAATGGCATTCCAGCTATGCGGTTGCATTGAACGAAGACGAAATAGCGGTAAGCGAAAAGCAGGCGGTGACTTTCACGGCGCGCGACCTGACCTTTACGCTTCGACGTATACAAAAACTGGGGAGCCTCTCGCCTGATTATGTTCTGGTGTCACAGGCGCTCGAAGACTTCTCGTTTGCAGGCCCCGATGAAAACGATGAAATACGTTTTCAATTCAGGGATGACAGAATATGGACGGAAGGTGATATCAAAGAGGTGCTTTCGTTTAAGATTTTACCGGCGGACGCCGATCTCAATGCACCGTCATACCGCAACGGCACCGGGCCTTACATGGTCGCCGGGAAATACGAAAACGCTATTCATTACCACAAAAATCCTTCGGGCGCGGCTGCTGTCCCCCGATTCGTACTCAACCCCTTTATCGACAACAGCACCTTCACCACCGAACTGAAAAACCGCAACGTCAACGCCGTCCTGAGCATGCCGTTCGGGTCAATGTCGCCTATTTTGAGCGACACCTCCGATTTTTTTTATAAATCCAGCATCGCCACTTGCTTTTTCGCCCTTTTTCACAATGTCCGGCGGCTGTCGCTTGAGCAGAGGATCGAACTTCGCAAGCTTATCTACAATCG
>WJJU01000563.1 GCA_014729595.1 Chitinivibrionales bacterium | reverse complement strand
GTGGTATGATACGTCTCAGCGTTTTGATCCCGGTTTTGGCCGCCGCGTTGCTGCTCGGGTGTGCCGAAAATAAAATTACGATCACCAATGAGGCCGCTTTTGATGTTTATTTTTTATTCCAGGGTGACAGGCATTATCTCGAGGCGCAGACCGGCCGCCTGGTACTCTCGCCCCTTCCCAACGGACGATTCGAATACAGTACTACCTATTCATACCCCTCCAACGTCAAAAAGGTGGTTGCCTATGACGATCTGTCCGGTGAACTGGAGTTTACCCGCGATAGAACAGAATATGTCATGATGTACTCCAGTGTTTATTTGCCGGCGGATACTTCATACACAATCTATCTCAATGTCGTACGAAGTGATCGCCTCAATTCCACCGCCGCGACCCCCTAAGAGCCGCTTTCTGAATTAGCTGCGTCGGGGGAGGCCGAGCGAGAAGGGCTGGATGTGATCCGGCAAAGCGGAAGGGGGGATATCCGCGAAGATATGGTAAAGAGACGCTACGAAACAGGCAGGTCGTCGCGATCGGCCTTAGTAGCGGTTTTTTTTGAAAGCGACACTAAGAGTCCTCCGCCAAACGATGAGTTGGTCTGACTGGCTTCGACCGCCCCTCAGCTTCGTTCCTCCCGCTCACTGTATCACTGAGGCTATGCCGAGCCGAAGCGTCTCGCCGCTGCATCCTCTCGCTCGGTAGGCGTGCACGCATCTAATATATTAGGAACCTTAAGAAACATTCGATCGCACAGACCTCCACGAATCGTAAGCACCTTCCCCTATGCTCCACGCCGAGGGTGCGAATGCAAGCTGATGCGTTTGACCGGCGGCGCCGTGATCTCTACGCCGGGGGAACAGGACGGCCGGCGGCCGAAGGGGGGAGTGGGACGGTGTCGCTGGGCTCCCGCGGAGATTCCGCGGCCCGCCGGCGGTACCGCAACCACTTTTGGGCGACGACGAAAGGGGACGATTGCCCTTTCCGCGCTCTGACGGGCAACGGCCCGGCCGCGAAGCCCCGGGTGGAAAAAACCGTTTGACATTGATTCATTTCGGTTTGTAGATTGTAACAGGCACTATATATGGGGGTTGTTGAACGGGGGGGTCGACATATAGAGTTCCACAAAGCGTGGCGACTGCTTCAGGCATGTGTCTAACTAACCGCAAATCAAGGGCTTACACTTATATCCCACGGAGGCATGAGTCAGAATGATCTCAACCATCCGCAAACGCGACGGTACACTGGTTCCCTACGATAATTTCAAGATTGCCAACGCCGTGTTCAAAGCCGCCGAGGCGGTTGGAGGCAAAGACTTTGGAATGGCGTTGGCTTTGGCTAAGGAAGTCGAAGAGGTTATAGCGAAAAAATTTCATCCTAACTCCATTCCGGCGGTGGAGGAGTTGCAGGATGTAGTTGAGAAGGTCCTTATTGAACGGGGGCATGCGCGGGTAGCCAAGGCCTACATACTCTATCGGGAGCAGCACCGTAAGCTTCGTGAGACCCAAAAGCTGCTTCTTGACATAGAGAATACGATGGACGGCTATCTTAAGCAGAAGGATTGGCGGGTTCACGAAAACTCGAATGTAAACTACTCGCTGGGCGGCTTGATCCTTCACAACAGCGGAGCGATTACGGCCAACTACTGGCTTGAGAGTATCTATGATCGCGAGATCGCCGAAGCTCACCGCAACGGTGATTTACATATTCATGATTTGGGTATGTTTTCGGGCTACTGTGCGGGTTGGTCTCTGCGGCAGCTTATCGCCGAGGGGCTCGGGGGGGTAAAAAACAAAATTTCCTCACGGCCACCCCGCCATTTGTCGACGTTGGTACAGCAGATGGTGAATTTCTTGGGGGTTCTTCAAAACGAGTGGGCGGGCGCCCAGGCTTTTTCTTCGTTCGACACCTACCTTGCGCCGTTCGTACGCGTCGATGATCTGTCCTATCGTGAAGTAAAGCAGAACATTCAATCGTTCGTATTCGGCGTGAATACACCTTCGCGTTGGGGATCGCAGGCTCCTTTTACCAATATTACTCTCGATTGGGTGGTTCCGGAGGATCTGCGGGATCAGCCCGCGATCGTAGGGGGGCAACCGCTGGAAGAAACCTACGGCGATTTTCAAAAAGAGATGGACATGATCAACAAGGCGTTTCTCGAGGTGCTTGCCGAGGGCGACGCCGACGGGAGAGGTTTTGCTTATCCGATTCCGACGTACAATCTGACCGAGAATTTTAACTGGGACAGCGAAAACGCGGAACTCTTGTTCAGAATAACCGGAAAGTACGGGACGCCCTATTTTCAAAATTACATCAATTCCGATCTTAAACCCGGCGACGTCCGGTCCATGTGCTGCCGACTACAGTTGGATAAGAGAGAGTTGCGGAAGCGCGGAGGGGGGCTTTTTGGGGCCGACGAATTTACCGGGTCGATCGGTGTCGTAACAGTTAACCTTCCCCGAATTGGCTATCTGTCGAACAACAAAGAGGATTTTTTCAGTCAGCTCGATCATTACATGGGTATTGCCAGAGATTCTCTCGAAGCCAAGCGGTCGGTTATCACGCGGCTTATGGATCAGGGGCTTTTCCCCTATACGCAGCGTTACCTGCATCACTGGAACAACCATTTTTCCACCATCGGTCTTATAGGAATGAACGAGGCGGCGCAAAATTTCATGGGCAAGGACCTCACCGACCCGGCGGCGCGTGAATTCGCCGTCGAAGTACTCAAGCACATGCGCATGAGGCTTGTGGAGTACCAGGAAACCACCGGCCATCTTTACAACCTCGAGGCAACCCCCGGAGAGGGTACGAGCTATCGATTGGCAAAGGAAGATCGCCGTAAGTTTTCTCGGATGATTATACCGGGAGCCGACAATCCCTATTACACCAACTCTACGCAGTTGCCGGTTGATGCAACCGAAGACTTGTTCGAAGCGCTCGATATGCAGAATGATATTCAAAGAATGTATACGGGCGGAACCGTTTTTCATGCCTTTATCGGCGAAGCCGTCGGTGATACGGAAACCTGCAAGGAACTGGTGAAGAAAATCGCGAGCAACTATCATATCCCCTATTTCACCCTTTCTCCCGTGTTCTCGGTATGCGCCTTGCACGGCTACCTTAAGGGGGAGCAGTTTTCCTGTCCCAACTGCGGGGAAGAAACGGAAGTGTACTCGCGGATCGTTGGTTATTACCGTCCCGTACAGAACTGGAACCTCGGAAAGAAGTCGGAGTACAAGAAACGCAAGAGCTTCACTTGGGACACTCAAAGTCGTTCCGGCGTGGCGACGGCGGGAGCCGGAGCAAAGGGGGCCAACGCGTGCGAAGTCGGCTTATAGGCTTGGCGGGGTGCACCAAAACTTCGTGTATCGACTTTCCCGGTACCGTTTCGACCGTGCTGTTTTTCGCCGGGTGCAACCTGCGCTGCCCGTACTGTCACAATCCGCATGTGTTGGAATCAGGTGGCGAGTTGGGCGGAGCCTCTGAAGGGGTATGGCGCTTTCTCGAAAAACGGCGGTCATTGATTGACGGCGTAGTATTGAGCGGCGGGGAGCCGACGATCAACCCGCATCTCGAAAAGTTTGCGACCGAAATTGCGTCTTTAGGCTACCGGATCAAGCTCGATACGAATGGGCTGACACCCGAGATGATCGAGCGCGTCGCGCCGGATTATCTTGCTTTGGACGTCAAGACGGACCCCGCGCGGTATTCCACACACTTGGGGGCTTCATGCTCCGATATCGAGGCGAAACTTCGGCGTTCAGTGGCGATCGCCCGTGCAATGGGTGATCGAGCCGAGGTGCGGATCACGGTAGCCCCCGGTATCGTGGACCGAGCCGCCGTCCTGGTACTCGGTGATATGTTGAAAGGTATCAAAACCGTATTTCTGCAGCCCATGAGCCGGCGCGCAAGGCTGTTGGATCCCGCTTTCGGAAATGTCCCCGCCGTCCCCGATGCGGAGATCCGGCACTACCGTGATTTACTCGGCGGAAGCGTCGGAAAATGTATTATTCGTGGGGAGCCGGTCGACGCGTCTGTCCACTACGCATCCGAACGTGAGGCTAAAGCCGCCTGACTGGCACGTGGGGCTAAAGCGAGGCCGGAATCCTCCGGCGCTTGCGGTACGTACAGTACGTCCCGATGCTTCTTTTCTTGAGAATCGCCGCCAACTGCGAAAACGATTTAGCGACAAATTCGGGCTTATGGGCGTCGGATCCCACCGTAATCGCGGCACCATACTTTTCTACGGCGTCGAGGAAAACACTGAACGGATCGTATTTGCCGGCCGTGTAGACCTGCGACCAAAGCAACGCATTCGCATTGATTTCAACGGCGGTATTCGTGGCGTGCGCGGTGGCGACGGTGCTTTGGATGGCGGCGGCGACATCGTCGTCATGTGACTCCGGCCATTTCACATAGCGCCAGATGAAGTCCAAATGTGCGAGTGAATCGAAGAGCCCCGAGCGCAGCGCCGCTTTCGCCGCATCGAAATATGCCTGGTAGACGGTCCATGAATCTTGCCGACCATAGTTTGCCAAGTGTTTCCAGCCCAGTGAGGGCACGCAATGAATCGAAGCGAGAAGAAAGTCGAATGAATAGGGTGCCAACACCGATTTGAGTATGTCCTCCGCTCCCGCGATGTAATCGATCTCGAGGCCGACGCGAATTGTAATCTTGTCGCAATAGGCCTGGCGCAGCTCGTCAATTTCGTCAAAATATCTACCCAGCAACCGGCTGTCCATTCCCCAGTCCCAATGACGGCGGCGTTGGGAAGCTCGCAGGTAGTAGCGTCCCAAATGATCCGCGAAACAGATCTCTCGTATTCCGCTTCGGATTGCCGATTCGACATAGTCTACAATCTTACCATGCGCGTGGCCGCAATAAGCGGTGTGAACATGGTAGTCCGCCGGTAACGACACTGTTTTTTCCATAGGCTTAAACCGACACCGTCGCCTCTCCGGCCTGTCCGTACGTTTGTCCTTTACGCACGATCGGGCGAACACGGGTTTCGATAAATTCACTTGTTTGCTCCGGCGCCCTGCCGACAAATCGTTCAATATCGAGTATACGGTCAAGGTCGTCCCTGCTCATTGCAAACATTTCGTCATCAAGCACACGTTCGAGCAGATCATTGGATTTTCCCTCATTTTTCACCCGCCGGGCCGCGGCCATGGAGTGTATGCGTATTCTTTCATGAAGGGCTTGACGATCGCCGCCCTTTTTGACGGCTTCCATAATGATGTTTTCCGTCGCCATGAACGGAAGTTCTTCACCGATTCGCCGCTTTATGACATTGGGATATACTACCAAGCCGCTAAAAATGTCGTAGGCAAGAACCAGCGAGGCGTCGGCGGCAAGGAAAAGCTGTGGGATCGAAAGTCGTTTGTTGGCGGAATCGTCGAGCGTCCGCTCAAACCATTGTTCCGCGGCCGTCATTGCCGGCGAGGTAGCCAGCGAAACAATGTACCTCGAAAGTGCCGTCAGCCGTTCACTGCGCATTGGATTGCGCTTGTAGGCCATTGCGGAAGAGCCGATCTGATTTTTTTCGAACGGTTCCTCGATTTCTTTAAGGTTTTGGAGAAGCCGGAGATCGTTTGCGAATTTGTGCAGACTCTGTGCCAAGCCGCACAGGATGCTTGCGGCGTTCGCATCGATTTTACGGGTATAGGTTTGTCCCGTCACCGGGAGTGTTTGCTCGAATCCCATGTGCGTGGTCACCATGTTGTCGAGTTGTTTGACTTTGTCGTGATCGCCGTTGAACAGGTTGAGAAAACTGGCTTGTGTGCCCGTGGTCCCTTTTACCCCCCGAAATGGAAGATCTTCGATAAAGCGAGTGAGGGCGTCAAAATCCATACAAAGGTCCTGAAGCCACAAACAGGCACGCTTGCCGACGGTTGTTGGCTGAGCGGCCTGGAAATGAGTATAGCCGAGAGTTGCCAGAGCGCGGTGAGACATCGCAAATTCCCCGAGTGCCTCAACCGCCTTTGTGAGGCGTCGCACCAGGACCCGCATACCTTCACGCAACTGAATCAGATCCGTATTGTCGGTCACGAAAGCACTTGTAGCTCCAAGGTGTATAATCGGTCGCGCTTTAGGACACATATCTCCGAATGTATGTACATGCGCCATGACGTCGTGCCGGACTTTCTTTTCGTAGTCCCCCGCCTTGGTGTAGTCTATGTCGTCGATATGCCGCTTCATCTCTTCTATCTGGTCCGTAGAGATCGCAAGCCCCAGAGCCCTTTCGGATTCAGCAAGAGCGATCCATAGCTTTCGCCACGTAGAGAACTTGAAATCAGGCGAAAACACGTAGGACATCTCGGTACTTGCGTAGCGCTCAATGAGTGGATTGGAGTAAGAGGTGGTATCGTTCGGCCGGCGAGTCATCAAGATTACCTTTTTCGGTTGAATGGTCGTATGATTTGATCAAAACCCTGCACTAACCCGATCCCTCCTTCGTCGGCGGATAAACACAAATCCGGAAGGTTCCTGAACCCTTCGGCACTATTTGCCGACAGTTTAAAGGTAGGGGGGCAAAAACAAAATACAATATTGGATAACTCCTTCTTCGATCTGGCTCGACGGTGGAATGAATAGCGATATGATATGGTGGAGGCAAATAAGTGGAACTGCGGCACGGTGTTTAGTTATATCTTTAAAGACTGGTCGCGGAATATGCCGCGCGTATTTTTTCAAATCCCTCTACCAAATGTTACAATAAACGATGGATAATGAACAATAGTCGGTTTCAGATTCTACTGGAGAGGAATCGTATGAAAAAGAATATGAGAGGATGTTTGTCGGCAATGCTGCTTCTCTGTGTCGGTTTGTTTTCCGGTGATGTCGCGGCTCAATCCATAGAAAGCCTAATGAACTCGGGGAACATGCTTCTTCAGAACGGGGCCTACGACCAGGCGGTGACCAAGTACCGTAAGGTACTCGGACGTGATCCCGGCAATTTCGAAGCTCAGTTCAACCTTGGTTTTGCGTATCTCAACTGGGGGCGAAACTCCAACGCCGTGACGGAGTTCAAGAAGGCGTTGGGAATCAATCCCAACTGCGCGGAGTGCTGGTCCAATCTCGCCATGGCCTTCGAAAATCTTGGCCAAACCGATGATGCCTTGAGCGCATTGTACAAGGCGGTCGATGCCAATCCCGGGAGTATCGCGGCGCGGTTGAACCTGGCAACTATGTACGCAAACAACGATCGACTTGATGAAGCCGTACGGCAGTACAAAGAGGTGGTGCGGATCGACGGGCGCAATGTGGACGCTCACCTGAACTTGGCCAAATGTTTGATCTCCAACGGTAGCGCGCAAGAGGCCCGACAATATCTAAAAGCGACGCTGGCTATCAATCCCCAAGAAGCGGAGGCGTTCTGGGAACTGGGCAATATAGCTTGGAAAAAGGATGGGAATACGGACGAGGCGTTGGCCATGTATCGAAAAGCAATTAGTTTGAAGCCTACTTCGCAGGTCTACTACGAAAACCTGGGCCTCCTCCTCGAGGAACTACGACGTAACGAGGAGGCGTTGGAGGTTTGGAAAAAGTACCTGGTGTACCTTGATGATGCGCTCAAAAAAGAAAAAATCCACTATAGAATTCAAATCCTTGAGCGTGGGGAATCTCCTTCCGGAAACGAGACGCCCGAAGAGTTGTTCGGTGAAGCGGACGAGGGAAAGGAAATAAATCGCCTCCGCGAGGAATTGGGGAGGGATGCTCACGAAAATAGACCGAGTCCCAAGCTTATCACGACCGAGTCGATGGATGTCGGTGGTGAACTCGAAGCGATGGAGGAGGAGGACGAAAATTCTTTTGACCTCGACATGAAAAAAGCGCTTAGAAAGAAAAAGCGGGAAAAAGAGTAATCTCTCGTAAAAAGAACGCTCCCCTGAAGATTCGGAGGTAAGGGTAACGACGTGCATCGCACCGGCGACCCGGCCTGCCGCCAATACCCGCATGAAGCTTCATTACAAGACCTATAGATCCTATTTGCGTGCCCGTTTCGGCCGTCCGATTCTTCGAATCCCCGTCAACGCCGGTTTTGATTGTCCCAATCGGGATGGAACAATCAGCAGGCGGGGCTGTACCTTCTGTGACAATGCTACATTTTCCCCGGTGGCGACGGTCGAAACGCCCGGGGTTGAACAGCTCCGCGCCGCGATTAGCCTTGCCTCGCCTCGTTATGAATTGTTCATCGCTTACCTTCAGCCCTACAGCAATACCTATGCGCCGGTTAAACGACTCCGACAGGTGTATGAGCCGTTGCTCGGGATTACCGGCGTGGTGGGCTTGGCGGTAGGAACCCGACCCGACTGCGTGCCGAAGGATGTATGCGATTATCTGGCCGAGGTGGCGAAGCGTACCTATCTTTGCGTTGAACTGGGACTTCAGTCAACCGATGATCGAGTGCTTGCCGCGTGCGGACGCGGTCATACATTCGCCGATTTCGTCGAGGCGGTGAAAAGGCTTGCCGAACGAGGTATTGAAATCGTTGCTCACCTTATGGTGGGCCTTCCCGGCCAAACAGCGGCACAAGTGTTACGCATGGCGGAACAACTGTCAACTATGCCGGTCGCGGGAGTTAAGCTTCATCAATTGATGGTTGTGAGAGGAACCCCGATGGAGCGGCTCTACGAAGAGGGGGGTGTCGTGGCGCCGGCGTTGGAAGAATACGTCGAACTTGTTGGTGAATTCATTGCCCGTCTCCGTCCGGATCAGCATATTCATCGCGTGTCGGCTCAGTCCACCAAAGAACGTGGATTGATCGCCCCGGAGTGGAGTGTTGAGAAAAGCCGGGTTGTCGAGGCGCTCAATGCCTTTATGGAGCGAGCGGGAATCATGCAAGGATCGCGCCTGTGCTCCGAGAGTATTCATACTCATAAGCAGTGATCGGTTCCGACATAGACAGCTATTCTCCCGTTGGCGACAACCTTTTGCGCGTCGATGAAAAAGTTTCTTGCGATGCATGGTTCACGGCGGTATGCCGCGGCGATAAGTAGTGTAGCAGGACAATCCTTCAAACGGCCGGTAGTAGTATAGTATATTACTCGTAGCCGATCGGTGACGAAGGGGCCGCGGGGGGGGTATCCGCGGAAGGGCGCGTGTGCCCACGAGTGGTTGGCGCTCCCGTGCGAAAAAACGTCTCCGCACGGAAGCGGTAAACCGGCGCCTGATCATTGGAACGCTGTGAAGAGGAGCGGTTATGACGATTGCCGAAATGGTAAAGATGCACAGGGAAAGAGTCGGTGTTTCGCCCGAAGAACTGGCCAAAAGGATAAAAATACCCGTGTCGATCGTTACTCTGATCGAAAACCCCGAGAAGCGGGACGAAGAGGCGATTAAACTGTTTGCCTCGGTGCTGAATGTACCGATCGATGTTTTTACCGGCGAGCGTCCGGCCGAGCCCACCGAACAGGAAAAACAAGCGGCGGCGGAATCGGCCGCGGCCGCGGAGATGGCGGAATTGGCGCGCACGGCCAAGTATCCACACGTGCGTCGGTTCATATTGGATCCGAGCCGCTGCCGCAACGCGGATAAGGCTAAAGAGCTTTTGGCGGAACGGCAATTTTCGCTTCCCGAACGCAATGTCATTCTTTATCTTTTGACTTCGGCATTATACCACTTTTGTGACACCAATACATCAAGCTTTGCCTTTGATGCTTACCTGTTCGGCCTGCATGACACTCTCATTGCCAGGTTCGAAAAGCAGCTTGACAGTCAGGGTGTTACCGGCGAAGCGCGTGAGGAACGAATGGATGCCGCGCGCAGCAATATTTTTGCTTGTGAGGCCATGGCCGACATAGCGATTCTAGTCCTTGACGCTTTCGCGGTGGAATTCGAGAGGAAGCTCGAAGACGGTGTCGAGGACTTTGCCGAAGATTTGGACCTGCCGCTTGATTGGGAGTTGGACGATCAAATGATGCGGATTATCTTTTATGGCCACGAGGGCACGGTGAAGGATACGATTAAGCTACTTGATGTAAAGGAGCGGCAAGGATAAGAAGCGCGTGTTGATGTATCT